>JABBBW010000178.1 GCA_018607205.1 Opitutales bacterium
ATCCAAAACCAACTAAAACGTTAACCATGAAAATTGTCCGAGAAACTCTCGACCTCACATCCACTGGCCAGCGGCCCACCTTTCACACGATCACCGATGAGGTGAAGAAAATTGTTCATCAATCAGGTATCCAACTGGGATCGTGTCTGGTTTATTCACGACACACCACCTGCGCTGTAATGATAGACGAAGACTCCTTTGACAAGGCATACACCGGGCTGACTTACTTGCAGCAGGACCTTGCGGATGTTTTTGAGAACATCATTCCTACCTGCAGAAAAGAAGGTCAGTATATGCACCCCGGTCCGGAACTTACCGTATTTGCAGCCAAGCACGGGGAGGACAAACCGGGTACATTAAATACCGATGCCCATTTACGATCATCCATCATGGGCAGAAGTGAAACCATACCCATTTTCGAGGGAAATCTGGAACTCGGAGAGTTTGGACATGTCTACTTTGTGGACTTTGACCACACCCGTTCGCGCAACCGTCAGGTCATCATACAGGTATCCGGAGAATAAACCTTTAGAAAAATATTTAACATTCAAACTATGAAAATCGTAACCGAAAAAATCGACCTTCAATCAAAAGGATTAAACCCGACCTTTCACGATGTTACCGAACAGGTAAAAGAGATCGTCAAGAATACAGGCGTACAACACGGCAATATTGTAGTATACTCGCACCATACTACCTGCTCGGTAATGACGCAGGAGTGCTCGCACGATAAAACCTACTTCGGATTGGAATTCCTCCAACAGGATCTGTGCAATGTCATGGAAAAACTCATACCCACTTGCAGGCATGAGGGACAGTATATGCATCCGGGTAAGGAACACATTGATTTTGCCATGAGTTTGGGCACGGAAGAGGGAGAATGGACCAGCCTTAACACCGAGGCACATCTTCGTTCGACCTTCTTTGGTCGTTCGGAAACGATTTTACTGGTGGATGGCGAGCTCCAACTTGGGGAGTTCGGATATATTTACTTCATCGACTGGGATCAGGTACGAGCTCGCAAACGGGTCTGTCAGGTTCAAGTATTGGGAGAATAACCAAGTGACAAAATCGCCCTGGGAAGCCGCCCGGGATTCGTTCGAAATCGAATCCTCCGCTCTGGCCAATGCATTGAGTTCAATTGAGCAAAAATCATTCGAAAAGGCAGTAAAACTTCTTGCCGGTGCGGAACGCATTGGTGCAAGCGGATGTGGTCATTCTGGCATTGCCTGTATGCACTTCGCACATTTGATGTGCTGCATCGAACTTTCAGGCAGATTTATTTCTCCAGCCGAAGCAGTTCATGGAGCAAGTGGCTTCCTCAAGGAGGGAGATGTCATAGTGCTTGCCTCCCGGGGGGGGCAAACCAGTGAACTGCTTCCCATCATGGAAATATGCAAAGCTAAGAAAGTCCATATCATCGCCATTACCGAAAATATGGAATCCTCCTTGGCCACAGGTTCTCAGGTGGTTTTAAAAATGCGAGTCGATCGAGAGGCTGACAAATTCGACAGCCAGGGAACCACAAGTTTCGTGGTACTATCTGCAATTTTTGATGCCTTACAAGCAGCCCTAATTGAAAAGACGGATTTCCGAAATGAACAATTTGCTAAAATCCATCCGGCCGGAGCGGTGGGAAAAAAATTAAATTCATAAAAGTATGAGCATCTGGGACGCAGTTATCTTCTTTAGCTATTTCATTGGGGTAGTCCTCTTTGCGGTAATAATTTCCGCACGAAGTAAGACTAAATCTTCATCCGACTACTTTCTGGCGTCCAAAAAATTGCCCTGGTATGCGATCGGTGCATCATTTATCGCATCCAATATCTCCACCGAACATTTCATTGGTACAATTGGAATTGGTTTTCTCTATGGGATGGCGGTGGCAAATTGGGAATGGGGAAATGCATTCACCTTTACCGCCCTTATCTGGATCTTTTTGCCTTTTTATATGCGTGGAAATGTATCCACCATGCCGGAATTCCTCGAAAAAAGGTTCAACAAGACATGCAGGTATGCATACGCAATCGTGATGATCATCGGACTAGTCATTGCCATGCTCGGTGGTGTCCTCTTTGCGGGTGCCAAGGCAATGAATGTATTCTTCCCCCAGATTGATATTTGGATGGGCATTCTTATTCTAGCCATAGCCGCTGGCACCTACACGATTTACGGAGGTCTGTTAGCAGCCGTGTGGGCTGATGTTTTACAATTTCTCCTACTCATGATTGGGGGAATCATTGTTAGTATCTTCGGGATTCATTATGCCGGAGGACTGGATAATTTGATGGAGAGCATGCCTGAGAAATTCATCATGTTCTATTCATCAGAGCATGAAACTATACCATGGAGCGGTGTATTATCGGGACTAGTGGCTGTAGGACTGTGGTATAATTGTGCCAATCAATTTATGGTGCAAAGATGCTTAGGAGCCCGCTCCGAATGGGATGCAAGGATGGGAGTCATCATGGCTGGATTCAGTAAGGCGATTCTTCCATTCATAGTAGTCATCCCAGGGATCGTTGCCTTTTATTTGTTCCAGTCCCGAATTAGTGATGGTGACCAGGCATGGCCATACATGGTACAACAATTTCTACCCACCGGACTGATTGGCCTGGTCTTGGCCGGTCTGGCAAGTGCGGTAATGTCCACCCTGAGTGCGATTACCAACTCCTCATCCACCATCTTTACCCTGGATTTGTATAGAGAATTAATCCGCCCAAAAGCAACTGATGAGGAGTTGCACAAAGTCGGTCGGATAAGCGCCCTGGTTATCATTGTTATTGGCATCACCATCGCCTTAATTATTTCCGCTTTTCCAGGAGTTACCATATTTGTACTCATACAAACTGTTTTCTTCTATGTCGCTCCCCCCATTGCCGCCTGTTTCCTACTTGGAATTATGTGGAAGAAAATCACCCCTATGGCGGCAACCATTACCTTACTTATGGGATATGTGGTGTTTTTACCGCTGACCAAATTTGGGCTGTTTCCCAATCTGCCAATTTTGCAACCGTACGATACCTTTACACATCATACCTTTTTAATTTTTGTGATGTCCTGTATCACCCTTGTTGTCGTTTCTTTTTTCACTAAGCCCAAGTCTGAAGAAGAACTTGAAGGAGTAATCTGGACTAAGAGTGCTCTGAGTGTGGGCGAAGATGCAACTGGACAATATGGTGGATGGAAAAGCATTAAACTGTGGTGGTTCCTAATGGTGGCGACCATTGCTGGACTTTATCTTTGGATGAACTCGAAAAGCAATGCATCCACATGGTACGAAGCCGAAGATTTAGAATTTTCTGCTACTCCGGACTGTGAAATCAAGATTCAAACGCGTAAAGAAATTGCACCCGAGGAAAAATTCAATCTTTGGACAGGTACTGGGCAGGTATTGATCCAACCCAAAGATAATGGACAGGAGATGACCTTCACCATTCCGGTCAATGAACCTGGAAACTACAGGATTGATGCACTGGTCACAATTGCCCCTGGATACGGTAGTTTTAGTACAACTGTAGATCAAAAAAAGGCCGATATATCTTATCCTGAGATCACTCTCACTGAAGAGAGAGACTATCTATCCAAACCCAAGACGAGCATGATTTTTGATGCACAAAAAGTTTACAAGGACAGAGAGAATAACGGGATCGAAAATAATATCGCTGGTTCGTACACTGTACAGCGAATCACTTTGGGTACTTTTGAAACAGAAGCTGATCATTTTAAAGTTTCGCTCACTTCTGGGGATTACACACCTGAACATTCTCTTATCGGGATTGACCAATTTATCGTCACTAAAAAACAATAATCTTCAACAAGTTTTAACTCTAAACACTGTAAGAAAATTAACATGAAAAACGAAAAAGATGGCACACTAGAAGTGGAAGGCTCAAAGAAAATGACTGGTCTATCCAGGCGAGGGTTCATTCAAGGGATTGGTGGTGCCGGTGCCTTGCTTGGATTAGCTGGCAAGTCAATGGGTGCGGAAGCACCCCGCGATGCGGACGGAAATATTATCCCAGGCTTTGAAAAAATAAAGGAAGACCCAAACGCTTCAAAAGGCTGGAAAGATCTACCTAACCGTAAAGTAAAGGTGGGCATTGCAGGGTATGGGCTTTGCCGGTTCGGTGGTGCATTCTTTTATCAGAATCATCCCAATGTGGAAGTGGTGGCTGCGACCGATCTTGATCCAGGCAGATGTGCCGGTCTCGCCCGGGCAGTGGGAGCCAAAAAGACTTACATTTCCTGTGAGGAAATGATTCAGAAGGATAAAGAGATCGAAGCGGTTTATATTGCCACGGATGCCCCCACCCATGCAAAGCTCGCGATCATGGGCTTAAACCATGGAAAACACGTATGCTCTGCGGTGCCTGCGGTTTTTGGATTTCAGGCAGAAGAAGAAGCCGAGGAATTATTTGAGGCGGTAAAGAAGAGTGGTTTGAAATATGCCATGAATGAGACCTCCACTTTCCATGCCGATCTCTGGGATAAGCGAACTCAGTACCAGGCAGGTGCACTCGGAAAAATAATTTATTCCGAAGGAGAATATTATCATGATTTTGGACCAAACGGACTCCCAGGTTATAACCCTAAAAATGGTAAGATTGATGTGAATGGTTGGCGTCGTGGGCTTCCCCCCATGTGGTATCCGACCCACTCCAATGCCTATTATGTGTCGATCACTGGTGAACGGTTTACTGAAGTATCATGCCTGGGCACACCTGGTTTGTACAATGAGCACAAGGAAAACCAATGGAAGAATCCATTTGGCACTGAGGTGGGTATGTTCAAAACAAGCGAGGGCGGTATCTCTCGCATGGCGGTGAGTTGGGACATGAAAAATGCCCACGGTGAAAAGGGACGGGTCTACGGGCAAAAACCCCACAACCCAAGTATCAACGGCGCACGCCCTGCCCTCCCTCCCGGAGTTGGAGCTGGCGGGCACGGAGGATCGCATGGACAATTAACCAATGACTTCATTACCTCCATCCTGCTCGACCGAGAACCAAC
>JABBBW010000063.1 GCA_018607205.1 Opitutales bacterium
TCCTTGCACACGCAACCTGTACCATGATCGTTGGCAGGTTTCCCCAAAACACCAGGGCCAGTAGATTTGAGAAAATCTTCCCCCTTTTGTGGAAGTAAAGCTTTGCTCTTTAGTATGCGCTCGGAATTAGAGCTAGAAGTAGTTTGCTCCAAAGGTTCAACCTGTTTGGGCAAAGGTTGTGACTGGTTCCGGCGTATGGAAGCAGCTTGGTTACTTACTTTTTTTTTTGCGTATGGATTTTTGACAGACTTACCCATTGAATTCATAAGCCTGACATATTTAGGAGCCACAACTTCCACAAAATTTGAATTCACAACTTTTATGGTAGCTAAAAGTTTATCGCTATTCAATTGAGCCACGACCAAGTAACCAGCAGCAGATGGGTGAAAGCGTGTGGCCCTTAACATTCCACCAACAGGGACAGGGACCTGCACCTGTTTGGAACGATCAGTAAGGGTAACTCCTTCATTCGCCAGGGTAATTTCTGCAGGAAAGGAAAGGGTGGAATTCTTGTGTGCCCAACTTAAAACTTCATCCACAAAGGTTTGGCTAACTTTAGCTACACCTGACTCTTCCTTGGCTACCTCGACAGGGCGTGCTCTTTGTGCTCGTACAATATCATCCTTTGCGTTGCTTAAATCACGCTCAAGGCTGCGAACCTCATCTTTTAAATCGTCAACGGTTTCGGCTGCATCTGCCACCTCTTCCTCCAAAGCTTCATTGCTTTGTCGCAAGGACTTCGTTTCTTCGACCATCTCTTCATTTTCACCCTCCAATTGCTTCTTAAGTTGAAGGTAAAAAGATTCGTTCTTTTCAAGTTTTTCAACCTTTTTAGCTAAGGTTTCCGCCCGCTCAGCGACCGAATCGTCAATAGAGACAAACAGACCAATCATACCCAGCGTACTTAATCCAGCCAAGGCAAAGGCAACCAAAGCCAATGGACTGATACCTGATTTTTTTACAGAACTTCCTTTAAATGCGTTCTGCATGTTGGACACTTTGCCCTGCATCTGCTTGAGAGCCTCCGATTTTTTCTGATCGGCATCCGAGGCTGACTGCAGGTGCTGCAAAGACTCCTGAAGGTCGCGTCCCATACTGAGCACCTTTTGGTTTCCATCAACCAGGCGCCCGGAGAGGATACTTGCCACATTCAAACATAACTGACCGCCAGCAAATCCATTCTCACCGATAAATTCCAATAACCTTTCATGATCCATCCGCCAGAGGATACACTCGCCCACAGCCTGTACAGTGGCAGAAGCAACGCCACCGCTAAGAAAGGCCATTTCCCCAAAGGCAGCACCGGCTGATAACGATGCAATCTCCTGGTTGCGTCCTTGATCATCTGCCTTGTAAATTCCTACATGCCCGTTCACGACCATGTACAGAAAGCGTTGCTCATGACCGTCAGAAACAAGGACTTCGTCACGAGCAAGAACCCATTCCCCACCAAACTTTAAAGCACCCATTTCTTGCTCCCCAATATTGGCGCACAAGCCTTCCGCCGGGAGATCATACCCGGCTTCTTCAACATCTTCACGGTAGAGCAATTTCATGCTTGGTGCGAATCTAGTTAGAATGAGCAGGTCAGGGCAAGGAAAGAAAAGCTAAAGCTCTTAATTCCGGGATTATTTAACCATGACAACATTTACCGTGGCTTTTTAATCTCCAAAAATTGTAGGGCCAGGCAGCAAGAAAACCAGCTCCTAAAGTAAAAGGAAGAACAGACAGAGTAATCGCTGGAGCACCCATCATTCCATAATCCATCAAGTTCATAGCTGCCTCCATCAGTAGCATGGAAACCATACTCATGCCAACCGCCGTACGAAATGCCTCCTTTGGTCCTAATTGTTTCCAAAGAATAAGGCTCTCCAAAAGGACGCTAGTACAAATCCCCGCAGTCATGGCAAGTCCCCACACCAAAGTCCATAACTCATTGGGAATAGGCAGAGGAGAATAATATGATTGAAAAACAAGAATGGTACCAAGGTCTCCAAGGGCACATCCGAAAAGGCACCAAAGTGTGTTTTTGGCAGAACGTCTTGCAATCATCCGCCTTGCATCACGCCGCTTTTAATTTGGTTAAATGCAGAGACTTTTCAATCTCCCCAACAAGGGCCGAAACTACCGGGACAACAACCGAATTCCCAAACTGTTTGAAACAAACATTTGCTTTGTCATGTAAAATAAAACCTTCGGGAAAACCCATTACTCTCCTACACTCCTCCGGGTGTAAGCGACGCACCTGGTCTCCTACCAGGTACATACCCGTCTTTGCTCCGATACCGCCACCAAATGCAGACAAAGTAACGGCGTGCCCTTTAATGCTGTACACCCGTTCTCCCTGCCCTCCCTTACCAACAGTACCGATTCGTAAGGGCCGGTTTTCACGCCGCACGGGAATAGTTTCCCTGAAACGTAAATCGTCTCGTTGAATCAAAAATTCATCCAGCCTTTGATCATCGGCAGGTAAAAGAATATCTTCCAGGGCAACATCATGGTTATGAGGCAAAGGAAAACTAAACTCTGTGACCCCCAAGTTTTTACGAAAACAGACGAAAAATAAACGCTCTCTTTTTTGTGGAACTCCAAAACCAGACGAATTTAGGGTTTGGTAGTAGCAATGATAGCCCGCCCGATCCAACAAGGAGAGTGTAGTGGAAAGTGTCCTACCACCGTCATGGGTTAAATAGTTACGAACATTTTCTAACAAAAGAACGGCGGGCTTCCTGAATTTTGCAATTCGTAAAACCTCGTGAAGCAAAGTGCCCCGAGTATCCTCAAACCCTCGCTGATTTCCCGAAATGCTAAAAGGTTGGCAAGGAAAGCCTCCGCATAGAAGATCATGATCAGGAATGTCGTTTTCGATCAACTCGGCAAGATCTCCCCGCGGAGTCTCTCCGTAATTGTGCTGATATACCGACTGGGCATGGGGATCCCAATCAGAGGAAAAAACACACTGGTGACCTTTTCCTTCAAGTGCTTGGCGAAACCCTCCAATACCACAAAATAAATCTATGAATTTGAACTTCGCCACAAAGAAAACTTAAATTATTCAAAGTTTAAAACCCATCAATACTGGGCTCAGACATCGCAAAGCTCAACGGCTTGGCGAAGACTGGTTAAAGGATCCCCCGTTGGAATAAATTCCTGCCCGACAAAGCCCTTATATCCGATATCTAAAAGAGCTTGCATGATGGGTGGATAATTTAATTCCTGAGAATGATCAAGTTCACCACGACCTGGGTTGCCCGCAGTGTGAACATGACCAATCATATCTCCACATTCCCCAATCCGACGAATCACATCACCGTCCATGATTTGTACATGGTAGACATCAAAAAGTAATTTTACTCTGGGCGATCCCACTGCGTTTAAAATATCCAGACAATAATCGACATGGTCACCCTGGTAGCCCGGATGTCCTTTATCCGGATGATCCCCCACCCGACTGTTGAGCATTTCTAAACATACAGTGACCCCTTTTTTCTCTGCATAGCCAGCGATCTTCTTAAACCCATTGATACAGTTGCGAGCTCCTTCCTCCAAAGAAAAGTTTTCTGAAAAACCAGTAAATGCGATCACATTGGGACATCCAAAATCTGCGGATTTATCAATCGCTTCACGAGTGACCTTGCTCAACCATGGGTGATAGTCGGAATTATTAAATCCCTTTATAAATGGATATCCATCTACATCGATCGGAGAAATGGCACAGGTAAGTCCATATTTTTGTAAAACCGGCCAATTTTTTGCCCCAATTAACTCCACACTTTCACAGCCCAACTCTCGGGCATATTTGCAAGTCTCTTCAATACTCCAATGTTTGGAAAAACACCAGGATACTACGGATTGACGAATATTACCGACCCTTCCGTGCGACGAAGACACTTCCTGTTTATTGGCGCAACCCGTTGAAATTCCGCCCGTAAGGGCACTGACTCCTGCCAGTCCGACAATGCCACTCTTAAGAAGACCGCGACGGGATAAGTTTTGATTGGAGGTTATGTTTTTCGGATTCATGAAAATATTATATCTTTATAGTAAGTTTTGTTTTTCAAGAATTTTTCAACTTATCGTTTCCAAAAAACCATAGAAACGAGAAGACCACAAAATGCACCCGCTGCATCCATTGCGGCATCCCACACATCGGGCGAACGGGAACGGTCAAGCCAGTCCTGCCAACATTCATCCGCGATTCCAAAACAGGCGCAAAAAGCAAAAAGAGCCCAAGGGAACCCAGCAGTCCCGCGTCCGAATGCACCCCAACCCAGCAAACCCATCAAGCAATATTCAATAAAATGCAAAGCTTTGTCTGGTAGCGAGGATGGCTCATCGGGTAAATCTTGTGGCGATAAACTCGACACATAAAAAATTAAACAACAATAAAACACGAAGCCAATTTTCCATTTCAACATAATCTACTTTTTCCTCATCTTAGGCACAGGAGCAAGTCTGGAAATCTTAACTATTAACATCCATCAAATTAAACATTGGCTTCATTCCGCTACTTATTAGGGGGTAGACTTGACAAGCATAGAGGCTAAGAACAACTTACTGAAGTGGAATCAATTATATATGGCTTAGCTGGTTTTGGCGTAGGATTAATCATGTTTTGCGCATATTTTGTCATTCAAAGAAAGAACAGCAGAGAAGAATACGACCAATTACAAGCAGAACTCTATAAAACCTCGAAGGACGCTCATTCTTCCGCCAAAGAAGTAGAAATCCTCAAGCAATCATCCTTACAGTCCGAAAAGCTAGAAAATGAATTGCGGGAGAAACTGCTCAAATCAGAAACTGCAGGTGCTCGCCAGTTAGCTCAAATGCAAGAACTGGAAAGGCGCTTAAAAGAACAAAGTGGCGAACAAGCAGAAGTAGCCCGGCAAATGCAGGAGAAATTTGAAAACTTGGCTAACCGTATTTTTGAACAAAAATCGACGAAATTTTCTGAGCTGAATCAGGAAAAGCTCAAGACCGTTCTGCAACCTTTGGACAAGGACATTCGT
>JABBBW010000079.1 GCA_018607205.1 Opitutales bacterium
ATGCGTTGGAAAACGATATTATAGTACCCGGAGTTGTAGAAGATAGCGAATTTCACTACCGCATCCGCTCCGATGATCCCGATGAGATTATGCCACCACCCGAATCTCATGCCTCATTAACCAAGGAGGAAAAAGACCTGCTCGACCAATGGATTGCCGAGGGTGCAGAGTATGCCAAGCATTGGGCTTTTGAACCGCCTCAAGCGTCCACCACCCTGGTCAATGCAGCCAAGTGGGGAAACAACCCCATCGATGCCTTTATTCTGAAAAACCTGGAGAAAAACGGACTCGATCCTTCTGCACCTGCCGACCCTTACGCCCTGGTGCGGCGGCTTTATCTCGACCTCATCGGTCTACCTCCCACTCCCGAGCAAACAGATCGCTTTGTAAAAGACGACCGCGTGGATGCCTACGAAAGATTGGTTGATCAACTGATGGCATCTTCTCACTACGGAGAAAAGTGGGCCCGTGAATGGCTCGACCTCGCCCGTTATGCCGATACCAATGGCTATGAGAAAGACCGACCCAGAGAAATTTGGCAATACCGAGACTGGGTGATCCGTGCCCTCAACGAGGATATGCCTTATGACCAGTTTACCATCGAACAGCTTGCAGGTGACATGCTTCCCGGTGCCACCCAAGACCAAAAAATTGCCACTGGATTTCACCGTAATACACAATTAAATGAGGAAGGGGGAATCGACCCTCTGGAGTATCGTTTCTATGCTGCAGTTGATCGAGTGGCCACAACCGGAACAGTGTGGATGGGTTTAACCACCGGATGTGCCCAGTGCCACACCCATAAATACGACCCCATTACCCATGATGAATATTTTGGCATCATGGCCCTCCTCGACAATGTGGAGGAACCCGACCTTCTTCTCTACACCGATGGACAATTAAAACGGAAAGCAGAAGTGGAAAAACAGATTGAAGAAAAGATCCAAGAATTGATGGGGCGTCATCATGATTTTGATCAAACCTTCCAAGCCTGGAAAACCAGCCTGCAAAAGGAAGCGACTGCATGGAATATCCTTCAACCCACTGCATGGAAAACCAACCTACCCAATCTGGAAAGTATGGAGGACGGTTCGCTTTTCGCATCCGGTGATTTCACCAAGCGTGATGTCTACGATCTAAACTTCACCACAAAGGAACCGATCACAGCCCTTAGGATCGAAACGATGACCGACGAGCGTTTACCTGATCTTGGCCCTGGGCGGTCTTACTATGAGGGTAGAAAAGGACTCTTCTTTCTAAGTGAAATAGATGTTCTGCTAAACGATGGTCAGGAAGTTGAGATACAAAAGCCAGTTGCAAGCAATGGGCATGGTGCAGACAAAACGATAGATAAAGAGGGTTCATCTGGGTGGAGTGCCGGTGTTGGCGAGGAACAACATATCATCCTTCCCCTTGCTGAACCCATACCTGCCAACCAATCTTTTTCTCTTTCCCTCCTTTTCGAGAGGCACTTTGTCGCCAGTCTTGGCAGGTTCCGCATATCTGCCACCTCTGCATCTAATCGCCCAAAGGTACAAAAACTGGGTGCCAAGATAGAGGATCTATTAGCCACCAAAAAAGATCTAAACTCTGATGACCTTCAACTGCTTAAAAGTACATACCTCGAAAAAGTATTTTACAGTAAAAAGAATGTTCAGGCATTTGATGGACATGCCAAATGGATCTGGGATGACAAAAATAACAAAATTAAACAAACCCTCTATTTCACCAAGACTATCGACTTAAAAAAGAAACCACGATCTGCCCGTTTGGTCTATACTTGTGATGATGAGTCCGAGTTTTTCATCAATGGGAAAAAAGTGGCCTCAAATTCTCTATGGTACGAACCTGTGTCCGTAAATGTCTCCAGTCACTTCAAGGAAGGAAACAACATCCTTTCGGTGAAAGCTACCAATAATGGGGGACCGGGAGCCTTAATTGCCCAATTGGAAATCATTTCTGCGGAGGGTAAAAGACAATCCCATGTAACGGATCAATCATGGAAATTTTCTGAACAGGAACCAGAAGGTAATGATTGGAAGACCAAGGGTCTAAGCGATGGCCAGGAATCTACCATTGCCGGAAAAGCAGGTGATGCTCCCTGGAAAAACATCCCCCTAAAATCGAACGAACTTTCTGAGCTTCATGCCCTGCGCAAACAACTTCCCAATAACCGCAGGTCACTGGTCATGCAGGAGCGCCCGGCGGATAACCCCCGCCCCACTTACCTGCGCCATCGTGGAGAGTACACCAGTCCCAAGCATGAAGTGCATCCCAAAATCCCCGAGATTCTTCTCAGCAAAAATACCAAGATGCCCACCAACCGATTGGAATTTGCCCGCTGGTTAGTGAGTCAGGACAATCCCATTGGAGACCGGGTAACCGTTAACCGAGCTTGGCGTTCCCTCTTCGGCTTTGGCCTGATTCGAACCAGTGGAGATTTTGGTACCCAGGCACCAGCGCCAGACCACCCCGAACTACTCGATTGGTTGGCGGTGGGATTTAGAAAACAGGGCATGTCATTGAAGAAGCTCCACCGACAAATTGTGACCAGTGCCACCTACAAGCAAAGCTCCACTGCCTCTCCCGAGCTTCTGGAGAAAGATCCACAGAACCGTTTGCTGGCACGCGGCCCCCGCTTAAGATTAAGTGGAGAATTAATCCGCGATCACATGCTCCATGCCAGTGGGAAACTCTCCTCCAAAATGTACGGGCCTGGGGTTTACCCGCCCCAACCCAAAACTGTTCTCTCCCATGCCTTTGGCAACCAGGCATGGAATGTATCCAAAGGGGAAGATCGCTTCCGCCGCTCCGTCTATACTTTCATCAAGCGGACCGCACCCTTTGCGGGGTTTATGACCTTTGATGGAACCTCAGGAGAAAATTGCCTCGCCAAACGCGACCGTAGCAATACCCCTCTGCAAGCCCTCACTCTGCTCAACGATGAAATGTATGTCGAACTCGCCCGTGAGGCTGGCAAACTTGTCCATCAAACGAGCAAAGACCCAGTAAATGAATTGTTCCGCAGGTTCCTTACCCGCCCACCATCTGAGGAAGAAAGTAAGGTCCTGCAAGACTACCTCGAGCAACAAATTGACCGACTCCAAAAAGGACAGCTCAAACCGGTCGATGTCACCAATGATTCAAAAGCTGATGCTATTTGGGCAGGCAAAGTTTTGCTCGCCCGGGCTATTATGAATTTAGACGAATCCATCACCAAGCCATGATCACAAATCCACTCCTACATCGCACCCGAAGACACTTTTTTGAAGACTGTGGAATTGGACTGGGCAAGATCGCCCTCGCCTCCATGCTCGCCAAAGAAAGTTTTGGAGCAATGGGCAACCCCGGTTTCATGCGTTTCCCAACAAAAGCCAAGCGGGTCATCTTTTTGTTTATGGCCGGTGCACCCAGCCAGTTGGAACTCTTTGACAATAAGCCAAAACTTGCAGAGATCGAGGGCAAGCCCATCCCCCCTTCCGTAATTAAGGGACAGCGCTATGCCTTCATCCAGCCCGATGCTGCGGTGCTTGGGCCTCGCTTCCCATTCGCCAAACATGGCCAGTCCGGTGCTGAGCTATCCGACCGCCTGCCCTACCTTTCCAAAATTGCCGATGATTTGACCTTCATAAAATCAATGAAGACCGATCACTTCAACCATGCCCCCGCCCAACTCTTCATGAGCACGGGCAGCGGCATCCCCGGCCGAGCCAGTATGGGATCGTGGTTAAGTTACGGAATCGGCAGTGAGGCGGACGACCTCCCTGGATTCGTGGTCTTACAAAGCAATGGTGTTTTGAGCGGTGGTTCTGCTCTCTGGGGTTCCGGATTTCTACCCTCCGAACATCAGGGTATTCCCTTCCGCCAGGGGGCTGATCCTATCCTCCATGTCTCCAACCCCAAGGGGATTGACCGGACTGCTCAGCGGCAAACCCTTGATCTGCTCAATAAGTTGAACCGGAATTCCTTGAACCGTATGGGCGACCCAGAGATCAATGCCCGGATCGAGGCCTACGAAATGGCCTATCGGATGCAGGCACGAGCACCCGAATTGATGGATTTTGCTCAGGAGAGCCAGGAAACACTAGATCTTTATGGCGTGAAAAAAGGCAAGTCGGACTTTGCCAGCAACTGCCTCCTTGCCCGTCGCCTTGCGGAGCGCGGAACCCGGTTTATACAACTCTACCACGCTGGTTGGGATGCACACAATGATGTGGAAGGAAATGTAAAAAACCAAGCAAAGTTGGTCGATCAGGCAAGTGCGGCCCTCGTTCAGGATTTAAAACGCAGAGGCATGCTCGATGACACTCTGGTCGTCTGGGGAGGAGAATTTGGACGCACTCCCATGGTCGAAGCCAGTGCCGCATTGAACCGTAGTGGCGGGCGCGATCATCACCCACAAGCCTTTACTATGTGGATGGCAGGTGGAGGAATTAAACCAGGCATCACCCTGGGGCAGACCGATGAACTTGGCTTCCATGTGACTGAGGACCCAGTACATGTTCACGATCTGCAGGCCACCATTCTTCAACTCTTGGGAATTGATCATACCCAATTGTCCTTCCGCTTCCAGGGGCTTGATTTCCGGCTCACCGGTGTGGAACAACACCACGCCGTCAAAAAATTGATTGCATGATGCTGCGGTGGCTATTGCCCCTGCTTGGAGGACTTCCAGTCTTCGGGGCAACGGGCAAGGATACTGAAGCTCTTTCGATTAGCTTTAATGATCATGTCCGACCTATTTTGTCGGATAAATGTTATGCTTGCCATGGACCCGATCCAGAAGACCGGGCAGCCGATCTGAGATTGGACACGGAAGAGGGTGCTTTTGCCGACCTCGGGGGATACCGTGCGATCACACCAGGTGATCCTGAGGAGAGTGAAATCTTTTGGCGGATCGAATCGGAAGAGGAGGACGAAATTATGCCCCCAC
>JABBBW010000064.1 GCA_018607205.1 Opitutales bacterium
GAATGGATTCGGCCATTTGAGCTTCTTCCTCCAACTTTTTTATCGTAGTAGCAAATTCGAATTCACGAGTTGCAATATCCTCTTTAGTACTGGCAAAGTCTTTCCTGACTTGATCCAATTCGGTTTGCGTCATTTGTAACTGGTCTTGCAAAGCAATGACATCCGCGGAAAGCCCATCTCGTTGGGCAAGATTCCCATCCTGTAGACGCTCAATCTCCGAATTTGCTGCATTCAATTCGACTAAAAGTTTGTTAACAAAAGCTGGACTGGCAGAACGAGATGGAGAATCTTCAATTTGTTCCATTGTACTTTTTAGCCGAAGAAGTTCATCTTGCAGCTTTTCTTTTTCTGACAATTCAATCTGCATTCTAGCAATTTCGCCAAGAGACTTCTTTAATTCTTCCTGCAAGTTAACAAAATCTTCAGAGCCTGGCTCAAGTGGTTGAGCTTGCGTGGACTCAAGTGCACGCTTTGCCTGAGCTAGTTCACGTTCGAGAAAAGCAAGTCGCTCAAAACTTGCACCATTACTGTGTGCCATTTGCCTGGCATAGTCTAGTTCTCTACGAGTGCGCTCCAATTCAGTGGTTATGGAACTGATCATTGCATTTGATCGTTGTTGTTCCAGTAATAGACTCTGTCTTGATTGTCTTAAGTCTTCCCTCGCTTGCTCGAGTTGACGCTCTAAACGATTAATTTCTTTGCTTACTGTTTGGGCAGTGGCTGGTCCTCCATCAGAAGTCTTGTAGAGACTTCTTTTCGAGTTCTCCAACTCGTCTACGATCATTTTAGACTCCTTCAGGTTGGTCTGCAAAGATACAATTTCCCTGTAAGCTTTTCTGAGATCTGATTTAAGTTCTGCTGAGTCAGCTGAAAGTTCGGTTTGGAAACTTTTGGAATTATCGAGCTCTCTACGAAGCTTTGAAATTAAATCATCTTCATTACCAGGACTAGGACTGGATAATTTCCCAAATTCAGAAGTCTTGGAAAGATTAATATTACTACTAAGAGTGTTGGAATGCCTGAGAGGAAGAGCTTCACGAGCTTGGATAACGGAGGAAATTTTTCGCCCCATAGAGGTTGTAGGTTTTGCCCTAGCCGTTTGAACAGGAGGAACGGGAACTGAAGACAACGCTTTTTCATCGACTTGATCAGTAAGCAACGAAACTTCGTAATTAAAATCCTTGGACAACCCACTTGACATAGTCGACAAAGCTTCCAATTCAACAAGAGTTCCAGCTAAGTTCTCATGAAGAGCCAGTAGAGCCGAACGAGTTTCCTCCATTCTTCCAGCAAAGTTTGACTGGAGGTCGTTAAAAATATCTTTGGTTCCGTTAAGTCTTTCGGTTGTTTGCTCAACCGATGAAATCATTAATTGTTCGCGTTCATCAAATCGATTTTTAAGTCCATCGAGTTGAGCAATCAAAATACCTTGATCTGCTTGCCCTAAGTTTCCTGAATTTATTTTCTTTTGGACTTTTGAGAACTCATTCCTCGCAGGAGTGATTGATGAATCTTCGAACCGATCAAGAGCTTTTTCTGCGTTTAAAATTTTAGTTGATATAGAATCGGCTAATTGATCCGCAGTGAGATTCTTAACATCAACCTCCGTTTCAAATTGGCTAAATGCCAATGTTACTAAACCAAGGAAAAACAACGGCAAGCCCAGCCAACCTTGCTTAATCAACAAAAGACAGGAGTTTTTCATGCTTTTTACAATGGCAAAGCTTTACCTCAAAGCAAGAACGGATTTAATAACAAAAAAAACTATTAAAATCGTATAATATTAATGTACAAAATTTTGTACAAAATAAAATGTGCCCGGGGGGGGAATCGAACCCCCACGTCCATAGGACACCAGATCCTAAATCTGGCGCGTCTACCAATTCCGCCACCCGGGCATGAAAGATCTGAGCATAAATAAAGGACTCAATAATAACAAGGTTCTAAAAGGCATCTCCGATCGGTCCCTGCCAAAGACCCAAAACAATCGAGGCTAGTACCAGGGAAAAAAGAGCGGGTTTAAGCATTCCAACAGAACCGACATCTTTCCATGGGTCATGCTTAGCTTCATCATCTTCAAAAACTGGACGCGGATGGAAACAAATCTCACGAATCCACCCGAAGTAATAATAAATTGAAATAACCACACCGATCACCATGGCTACGATAGATAGAAAAAGTTTGGTTTCAAAAGCTACGCTAAAAAGAAGCAGTTTACCTATAAAACCCGCAAACGGAGGAATTCCGGCCAAAGATCCTATCCCAACAACAAGCACAAAGGCAGCCCAAGGCTTTTTTTGAGCTAAATTTTCGTAATCAGAGAACTCATGCTCCGAATCGTCGGTAACACGAGCAAGGCCCATAACTCCAAAAACAGCAAAGGAAGCAAGCAGGTAGGTAAACAGGTAGAAAAACAATATCCATACCGCACGATCACTCTCTCCAGGTAGTAACATCGAGGCCATCACGGCCACCAAAAGATATCCGGCGTGAGCCACTCCAGATAATCCGAGCATTCTTTTTAAATTTCTTTGAGAGCAAGCGGCTAAATTCCCAAAAAATATAGTAAAAGTGGCCACAAATCCTAACAATGGTAATAGAAACTCACTCATTCCAGCAAAGGGTCCATTAACAAGATTAATCAAAACAAAAAAACCTGCCGACTTTGAGGAAACTGCAAGGAACGCCGTGATTGGCATAGGAGCACCGTGATAAACATCTGGTACCCAAATTTGGAAAGGAGCTGCTCCGACTTTAAATGCAATTCCGGAAATAATCAGGACGACACCAGCCCGCAAGAGTAGATGGTTTGGATTTTCGGAAAGCAACTGATAAAGGAAACTAAAGGAAAAGGCATCTGAACTGGGTACTGTGGATAAAGTTGTACCCCAAGCTTCTGGGTTGGAACCAACCCCGTATAATAATACAATTCCAAAGAGCAGAAGTGCAGAACTTAGGGCACCAAAGATTAAATATTTAATACCCGCCTCCAGGCTTTTAGGAGACTCTCTATCAAAAGCAACCAAAGGATAGAAGCACAAAGCAACCGTTTCTAAAGCCACAAAAAAGACTAGAAAATGCTGAGTTTGACACAGCAGCATTAAACCAGCTGTGGCAATCATTGTTAAGTGATGGAACTCCCCTACACGTAACTTTCGGGTTTCTAGATATCGATGACCAAGAAGGGAAACAAGCAAAGACGACAGCAAAAAGAAACTTCGCATGACATCCTGATGAATTCCATGTTTGAGCATCCCAGAGAAGCTTTCCCGGTCAAAAGTATGTCGCAAAAGCAAATAGTCAAAAAGGTGGGCAGCTAAAAGAATAAATTGAAAGAATATTGCCAATGAGCCTGCCCGTTTTTTGGCATTGGATGATTTGGAAAATAAATCAAAACCAAGAACAAGCAAAGCACCCAGGCAGAGGGAAAGTTCTGGCCAAAGTTCACCCCATAAATTGTCTTGGGAGAAATTGAGATAAGTTTCCATACTCATTTAATCTGAAGTAGAATACGGGGTTTCGATAGATTTAACATCTTCATCTACAGGACAGCATGATGGCTTGGATAAAGTATTTTTCAATTGCAGATGGGAATAGCGATTACTGATCTCATCGTTTATTCGATCCGATATAGAAGCAGGCCACAATCCAATGAATAATAAGGCCACTAAGATTAGGGAAGCAGGAATAATTTCTGCCCGAGACAAATCAGCAATTGGAGATTCTTTAGCATGCTTTCTAAGCTCTTCACTTTCTTGCCCGAAGAATATCTGGGCAATTGCACGAAGACCAAAAACCGCAGACAGAATAATCCCAAGTGCGGCCAACACTAAAAAGATTAGATGCTCATGGGACTCCCCGAGGGAGAGGAAAATTCCAAATTCTCCCCAAAAATTACCAAACCCCGGAAGACCAATAGTGGCCAAGGTTGCTGCAATGCAAAAACAGGCAAGCAAAGGAGTCTTTTCCCCCAAACCTCCAATTTCCTGCATTTCCAAAGTATTGGAACGCTTTCTCACGAAATTTGCTAAAAGAAACATCAGGGAAACTGAAAGACCGTGAGCACACATTAACATTACAGTGGAACCAACTCCCAAAACACTGCAAACACCAATACCCAAGAAACAATAACCCATGTGCATAACTGAGCCATATGATATCATGGATTTGAAATTTGTTTGGGCAACTGCAACCATTCCCACCAGCAGAATATTACCCAAAGCAAGCCACATTAGCCATGGGCTCCAAGCTAGTGCAGCCTCAGGTAATAAGGGAGATGCAATTTGAATGATGCCATAAAGACCAAACTTTTTTAAGACCCCAGCATGAAGCATCGATACCGAAGTCGGAGCTGTGTCATATCCACGTGCAGCCCAGGTATGAAATGGAAAAAGCGCAACTAATATACCAAAACCTAAGAGTAAAAGCCCGTAGATCTTAAAAGCTGCAGAATCTGTTAGACTGGATTGATCCAGGGCCGCAGATATGCTCGGGAAATCGAATTTCGGAGCATCTACCAAAATATTTAAGGCGACCAAACCGCCAAGGGAAATTAATGCTCCAAGAGTTAAATAAATGGTGATCTCCAAGGCAATACTTCGTCGATCTCTCCCGCCCCACAGACCGATCATGATAAAAGTTGGAATCAGAGCAAACTCATGAAAAAGGTAATAAAAGAAAATATCAACACTTGCAAAAAGCCCCATTAATCCAGCTTGCATGAGAGCCAGCAAAGCAAGATATAGGTGCATTCGCTCAGCCCCAGAATGCAGCGCAGCCAGGCCAGCTCCAAGACCAACTATCCCAGCCATGGCAAAAAGCGGACTGGAAACTCCATTCAAACCTAGGTGAAAAGTAATTCCAAGCTCCTGCAGTCCCATGCGATCGTAAAGAACTTCAAAATTATAACCAGCGGAACCATCGAAACGAAAGAAGAGTATGACTGCCGCCAGGCATGGAAAGCCAAACACCAGATAACCAAGTTTTTTCAGACTTCCCTCGTCTTTGGCGAAACCGCTAAAGAAAAGAACCGACCCGATGGCCGGAACAAGAATGGAACCGAGTAAAAGCAAAGCGTCTGAAGTCATGAACAATTAATTACCGACTAAACCGGCAGCATAAAACAGAAAGCCAAGAGTTCCTAAGATGAACCAAAAGGCGTAAGCGTGAATTTTCCCCACATAACATAGTTTGGCGAGCATCGAGAATAAAGCCGCAACACCAGCTGAACCTCGAACCATCAAACCAGAAATAAATAACAATTCCATCACTTCAATAAACCGGGCAAGTGGATCCTGTATTTTGGATAAATAAATCTGATAAATTTCATCGAAGAAAAGTTTGCTTCGGCAAAGCTCATAAAAGGCTGGAAATCGACGAGCCAACGGATCATCCTGCCGCACTTTTGAAAAGAGAGTCTTGGCAACCAATAGACCAACTATCCACGCTGAAGTTCCTAGCACAATCATCCACATGTGATGTGGAAGAAGTGAAACTGCAGATAAGTCAGGTCCTAAATAAGCACCTAACTGGTCGGGATATAAGGATTGGTAACCACCAAAAACAGAAAATACGGCAAGTACAAGAAGAGGCCCAGTCATCAGAAATGAATTCTCCTTCGCATCCTCTGCGTACTTGGAACGCGCTTTACCCTCAAAGGTTATAAAGTATAAGCGGAACATGTAAATGGAAGTGAGAATTGCCCCAGCGTATAAAATTACAAAAATAGGCATATTGAAATTGTAAGCCCATAGCAGAATTGCATCTTTGCTAAAGTAACCGGATAGGAAGTTAACCCCGGAAATGGCCAAAACCCCGATCAAAAAAGTTAGGGCTGTTATGGGCATGCGTTTACGAAGCCCTCCATAATTAAAAATATCCTGTTCGTGGTGACATGCATGGATAACAGAACCTGACCCTAAAAACATTAGAGCTTTGAAAAAGGCATGTGTAGTCAAATGAAACAAGGCAACACCTGGGGCACCCAGACCAAACGCAGCAGCCATGTATCCAAGTTGCGAAAGAGTGGAGTAAGCCAGTATTTTTTTTACATCTCTTTGTACAAGAGCACAAAAACCAGCATACAAACCCATAGCTGCACCAAGGAAAGCAATTAATCCAAGAGCTTCCTCAGTAAAAAGAAAATCAATACGCAACAATAAATAAACTCCAGCAGCAACCATAGTGGCTGCATGGATCAAGGCAGAAACTGGCGTTGGCCCAGCCATGGCGTCTGGTAACCAGACATGCAGAGGAAATTGAGCAGATTTTCCAACAAACCCACAAGCCAAGGCCAAACATAGTCCAGTAGTTGCAAGGCTTGGAGAAAAGTCTGCCAAATCTGCAAGCTCGCTCAAATTAACTGTACCATAGGTCCAATAAGTCAGGACTATACCGATAAGAAAACCAAAGTCCCCCACCCGATTGACAATGAATGCTTTACGAGATGCCTTAGCTGCTTCATCGGTCTTGAAATAATGGGCAATCAAGAGATAGGAACTAAATCCGACCAATTCCCAAAATACAAAGATCATCACCAAGTTGTCTGCAAGAGTAATCCCGAGCATGGAAAACATGAAAATAGAAAGGCCGCCAAAATACCTGGGACGAGCAGGGTCGTCTGCCATGTAGCCTAAACTAAAAATATGGATTAAAAAACCGACAAAGGCCACGATGAAGAGTAACAGCTTGGCTGGTGCATCAATTAAAAAACCAAAACGCAACTCCCATCCGCCCATAGCAAACCAAGTTGTATCCCAAGCGAGAGGAGTTGGATTGTCCGAGAAAATTAGACCTAGAGCTAGTACCAATATGCCACCCGCGGTAGAAACAGAAAGCAAAGAGGCTAAATTACCATTTTTACGAAGAAAGAGCAGAGTTACTGCTGCGGAAAGCAACGGTAAAAAAAGCATACTTAGGGCAATACTTATCATTAGTTAACTAATTTTTTAACAAGCCCATATCATCGGAAAGCACACTATTACGCTTTTTGTAAAGAGCGACAAGCAAAGCTAATCCAACTGCGACCTCAGCTGCAGCTACCGTCATTATAAAAAAAACAAAGATTCCACCGTCTAAATTACTGCCCACTCTGGAAAAAGTTAGTAGGGCAACATTTATTCCGTTAAGCATTAACTCTAGAGACATCAACATCAGCAGAACATTCCGGCGAATTAATAAACCAAGAAACCCAATACCTACGAGTAGAAAGGAAAGAATAAGAAAATGCTGTGGGGTAACTGATAGCATCATATAGACTACTTTAAATCCTCTCTGTCCGGGGTTTTCTTACTTAGAATTATCACTCCGACCATAGCAGCCAAAAGCATAAAACCCGAGACTTGAATAGGAAGCATATACTTGGTCATTAATCCATATCCAAAACTAGAAACCTTGGTAGAAAAAGGCAGACTATGTGAAGCTCCATCCTTGGATTCGCTCAATTCCGGCCAGATCGATTGATCTAAAGCTAAGGAATCATAAGAATTACCAAGGGTGAGCAAAATACCTACGAGCAAAACAGTAGCCAAAAGACCAAAAATACCCGTCTTGAAGTGACTTAACTTTCCTTTACCTGCCTCAGGACCAACATCAAGTAGCATAATAATGAAAAGAAACAAAACCATGACCGCACCTGCATAGACCAAAACCTGTAAAATTGCCAAGAAGAAGGACTCTAATAATACAAATAGGGCGGCCACTCCGACCAGTGATACGATCATAAACATCGCCGCAGATACTGGGTGACGGGAAAAAACCATAGACAGTCCTCCTCCTACAGAAAGGACAGCAAATAACCAAAATAACAAGTCAACCGCGTTCATAAAACTAGAAAATTTGTGTGTAGGGAAAAAGATTCATTTATAAAATTCAATGAGTATTCCCATCTGTTTCTGCCTCTTTCTTTTTATCCCATTTATAATGACGGTCAGGTATGGTGCCACCCAACTCATAAAGTTTTTCTTTATTATTAATCATTTCTTCACGGGTAAAACCGGATGAGGAATATTCATCCTGCAAAAAAATGGCCTCTTCGGGACAAACTTCCTGGCAGTATCCACAATAAATACAGCGTAACATATTAATCTCGAATTCTTGGGGAGCTTTTTCCACATGTTCGCGATCATCTTGATCTTCGGGTACACTGCCCGGAGTTATGCGAATCGCTTTGGGTGGACATACAAACTCGCAAAGCTGACATGAAACGCACTTCTCCCGACCATTTGGATCTTTTACTAATGTAGGCACCCCACGATAGTTGTTTGGAATGACTGGCTTTTCTTCAGGATATTGTAAGGTTACCTTAGGCTTAAACATATTACTGAAGGTGGTCTTCAGTCCGGTAGCAATCTGTGGGAGGTAAGTTCTCTCAGAAAAAGAAAGTGGTTTGCGTTCCAATACTACTGTTTTGGCCATAATTGATTCAAAGGTTGGCGGCGGCATTTTGATCAATCACAGTGACGATCAATAAGTAAACGATCAGATTGACGAGTGCTAATGGCAACAACTTGCTCCATCCAAGATGCATGACCTGATCGTAGCGAAAACGGGGCAAGGTCCAACGTACCCAAATGAAAAAGAAGATCAAAAAGATGGTCTTGGCCAAGAACCACCCCACCCCAAGCAATGAACCGATCCAGTTAGCAGGCCAAGGGTCTTCAATAAAGGGAAGGAAATGCCAACCCCCGAGAAATATTACAGTAAAAATAGCCGAACCGATTACAATATGGGCGTATTCTGCAACAAAGAAAATTCCAAATTTAAAACTCCCGTACTCCGTATGAAATCCACCAACTAAATCTGTTTCTGATTCAGGCATATCAAAAGGCAAACGATTGGTCTCGGCAAATAGAGCAATGAGGAAAATCAAAGCAGAAAGAGGTTGTACCAAGAATAACCATGCGCCTCCAGATTGAGAATTTGCGATTGCAGATAAACTCAACCCAGACTCCGATGAACCTGGTGCACAAACCCACAAAAAGACAGGGAGTAAAGAAAGTCCCATGGCGAGTTCATATGAAATCATCTGAGCAGAGGACCTGATGCCGCCCAAGAATGAGTATTTGCTATTGGAAGACCAACCCGCGAGAGCAATGCCGTAAACTCCAAGTGAAGATACAGCAAAAACGAAAAGTATACCGACCTCCAGGTCTGCCAAAGCTAAAGTGGATACTGTACCATCGTTCCAATACATTTGCCCGAAAGGAAGAACCGTCATTGTGGTCAGAGCAGGCACAAGAGCAATCAATGGAGCCAAATAATAATAAAACTTGTTAACATGACCTGGCACGATTTCTTCCTTAAAAAGAAACTTCAGTCCATCCGCTAGAGGTTGAAACATTCCAAGTTTTTTTAGAAGTGGTCCAAAAATTGGAATATACTCGACGAAAGGTAGAACCGTTCGATTTGGTCCCACCCTCCCCTGCATCCATGCACTAACCTTACGCTCGGCCAACACCGAATATCCAGCCATGGTCATAACAGCGCCAACCATCATGAACGCGAAAAAAACCTTTAAGCACACCTCAAACCACAAACCTTGGGGCATCCACTCCATCATGATGCGATAACTCCCGTGGGCAGATAATGAAGGGCTTCTTTTTCAACGAAGGAAAGATGCTCCCACTTTGATTCATCCAGTTGAATGGCACCCTTTTTGATTTTCAAAAAAGTAATCCCTTTAAGCACAGAATTTTCGGAAGAGCTCAATGCTTCCCAAATTTGATCCAACTCAGAAGGTGCAATGGAATCCTCGGAAAACAAATCAATTA
Organism: Opitutales bacterium; assembly: GCA_018607205.1. Lineage (GTDB taxonomy): Bacteria > Verrucomicrobiota > Verrucomicrobiia > Opitutales > Seribacteraceae > Chordibacter > Chordibacter forsetii. The sequence continues at coordinate 9,771 of JABBBW010000064.1, forward strand.
AGCGAGCAAGGATTTTAAAATCAGTCATTAAACCAGCAGGACATGGAATTGCCTGATCGAAAGATTGAAGAAAAAAGGAGCGATTAATCAAACTGCCGGACTTTTCAAAAACGGTTAAACCAGGAAGCACTACTTCAGCGCAATCACTTGTCGAGTTTTGATGTGTTCCTAAAAATACTAACGGAACTTTTCTCAGGTTATCCTCATTGACTCCAGAGTCCTTCAAATCTTCTCCAATTACTAATAAAGCTTCAACGTGTCCGTCGGCTAAAGATTCGTTTAAATCGTTCAGGTGATCGGAAGGATAATGATTGGTCAATCCTGCAACCAAAGCTCCTCGTAAGTTGGGGGTACGATCCGCTGAAAGTAAAATCCCATCGTCCTCTCCAAAGTGTCCGCGAATAAACACCTTGGCTCCAGTCTCCTCAACTAATCGCTTAATAAGAAACTGTTCCTCCAGGGAAGAATGACAACTTGCAACTACCCCGATTTTTTTGTTTTTCAAGGCCTCAAACGCTTGAGAAATCGCATCATCTAATGGAAGATCACTCCCTTGGAAAGAAGGCCGACGTATCCGGCTTTTTGCTTTTACCAGTTTATAAAGTTCACGTCCACTATCCGTCATCCAAGTATCATTCACCTGATCATTTCGACGAGGCGTGATGCGTTGAATCGTTCCTTCCCTACTCGATACTAGGGTATTGCAACCGGCACTGCTCTCAGTACACACACTTTTTGATTCCTTAAGGAACCAAACGCGCATTTTAAAACGAAAATCGGTACTGGTTAACGCACCAACCGGGCAAATATCGACAGTATTTAAAGAATAATTATTAGCTAACTCCTTACCTGGGAAGCAGGTTAAGGTTGAAAAACTACCCCGATCAACAAAGCCAAGTACATCGTCCTTAGCTACTTCTTGGGAGAATCGAATACAACGGGAGCACAGAATACACCTTTCATCATCCAATGTTACACGTGGCCCAAGTCGAGTTCGCTTAGGCTTAACATTTTTTCGCTCAACATAACGACTGTAACCTCGTCCATAATCAGTGGCAAACTCCTGTAACCTGCACTCTCCTGCCTGATCGCAAATAGGACAATCCAGTGGGTGATTAACGAGAAGAAACTCCATAATTCCCTCCCTACACTCGTTTACCAAATCAGATTCAGTTCTGAGGTGCATGCCAGGGGTTATATTTGTTGCACAACCAATAACTGGCTTAGGCACCCAACCGATTTTCGGGGTCCCATCTTCGTCTAAGATTGGTTCTCCACTTGCGCGGTCCCTCATCGGTGTACCCATTTCAACCAAGCACATCCGACAATTCCCAGCTACACTAAGTTTGGGATGGTAACAATAATGAGGCACTTCTTTGCCATGTAAGGCGGCAGCTTCTACCGCATTGATTCCATTAGGCACTTCAACCTCAATACCATTTAAGGTAATGTTAACCATCTCTTTATTATCAGGAGCAATCATCAGTTTTGTTAAATAAGCTGAAGAGATTTGGGGTCTCGCTCCTTCGGGGAGTCTGTTGCCTTACGAATAAAATCTTCCTTAAATTTCGTGACGAAACTCTGGGTCGGCCATGCAGCAGCTTCCCCAAATGCACAAATGGTACGCCCCTCTATTTGTTTAGCCACTGAAAGAAGTAAATCAGCATCTTCTTCGCGGGCACCGCCAGAGCACATCCGTTGTGAAATTTTGCGCATCCATAAAGAACCCTCGCGACACGGGGTGCACTGTCCACAAGATTCGTGAGCATAAAAGGCATTAACATTGGCCATTGCTTCGACGATATCGACAGTGTCGTCCATTACAATAATCCCTCCCGAACCTGACATGCTTCCTGCAGCCATAGGCCCATCAAAATCCAGAGGTATATCCTCCAATCCCCAATCAAATTCAGTCCCGTCTTTGAGAGTACCGGAAAACCTTTCGTCCGCTCGCAAAACTTTGGCTGATGAACCGCCTGGGATTACCGCCTTTAGCGAACGACCCGGACGCAGTCCTCCACAAACATCAAAAATCAACTGACCAAGAGTCAAGGAACCACACTCAAATTCATAGTATCCGGGCTTCATTACTTGGCCAGAAACACACCAGATTCGTGTACCTGTGTTGTTAGGCTTTCCAATTTTAGAAAATTCTTCTCCACCCATTCCTATGATGTGTCGAACATTACAAAGGGTCTCCACATTATTTACAATGGTCGGGCATTGATAAAGCCCAAGGACAGCAGGGAAATAAGGTGGTTTAATTCGTGGATTAGGCCTTTTTCCCTCCAATGATTCGATCAATCCAGTTTCTTCTCCACAAATGTAAGCACCCGCTCCTCGATGAACCACAAGGTCGCAGGAATATTCAGAATCTAAAATATTATTACCGCAAAAACCTGCCTTCTTTGCTTCCGAAATTGCCCGCTCAAGAATACGGGCACCTTCATGGAATTCTGCTCTAATGTAAATAAATGCCTGCTTAGCTCCTATGGCAAAAGCGGTGATCATCATCCCTTCAATTAGCTGATGGGGATCTTTGTACATGATCTGCCGATCCTTAAATGTGCCAGGTTCTGACTCATCCGCATTACATATTAGATAAATTGGTTTGCCAGATTTCCGATCAAGGAATTTCCATTTCATACCTGCAGGAAAACCAGCACCCCCCCGACCACGTACTCCCGACTTGAGAACCTCCTCGCCGACTTCTCCAGGTTGCATCGAAAAGGCTTTTTTTAAATTTTCATAGCCTCCCTCGCGAAGATAACAACCGATACGGTTTGAATAATTAGGGTCATCCGCATGTTTGAGGATAATTCTTCTTTCTTTTGGGGTAGAGACGCTCACAAAATTAAATCGATTAGTTTTTCGTTTCTTGGGTCAGAGAATCCTCATAGCTGTGAAAATCTTCGGACTCGTCGAGTTTTCCGTCGATAAGAAGGTCAGCAAATTTTTCCGCAGTTTTCCCATCAATATTTTCATAAGTCTTTTCATCGACAATAACCACCGGTCCCTGCCCGCAATCTGCCAGGCATTCCATAAATTCAAGAGAATATTCTCCATCTTCACTCACATGCCCTTCTTTGATTCCCAATTTTTCTTCGAAAGTCTTACATGTTCCATAGGATCCGCGGAGTGCACAAGGCAATGTACGGCAGACCCTAACATGTTTGCGCCCCCAAGGCTTTTCCCGAAGCATGGGATAGAATGTAATAAGCTCCTTGATATTAATTGGTTGAAGTTCGAGTCGCCGAGCAATCCACTCACAGGAAGCATCATCAACCGCACCCAACTCGTCTTGGACCAAATGAATAACCATAAGGGCCGCACTTCTTTTTTCCGGATACTTAGGGACCACTTCGTCAATTTTAGATAAAGTGTCGTCAGAAAGATTGATTGAATTGTCCATCTTAACGATCACACTCCCCCATAACAAAATCAAGGCTTCCAAGAATTACAGTAATGTCGCTAAGCATATGCCCGGGAACTAGTTTTTCAAGAATGCTAAGATTGCAAAAGCTGGGTGCCCTAATTTTAAGCCTGTACGGTACGCCCCCACCCTTGGAAACCAAATAAAACCCAAGGGCACCCTTAGGGTTTTCTGCCTCAAAATAGGTTTCTCCAGCAGGAACTTGTGGCCCCTCAGTGACAATCATAAAGTTTTGGATCAATTCCTCCATACTCGTCATCACTTTTTCCTTCGGCGGTGCAAAAATTTTCTTGGCATCCTCAGCATACCATAAACCGCCGGGCATAGAAGCAATGACTTGTTTTACAATAAGTATGCTCTGCCTGACCTCTTCAATACGAATAAGATAACGATCATAACAATCCCCCTTGGTTCCAATAGGCACATCAAATTCGTATTTTTCATAACCGCTGTAAGGTTTATCCTTACGCAAATCAAAATCTACTCCACTGGCTCTAAGATTCGGCCCGGTCAAACCGTAAGCAATTGCATCTTCCTTCGAAATTGTTCCTATCCCTTCCGTACGATCCAGAAAAATGCGGTTTCTGGTCAGAAGTTTTTCAACCTCGTCAATGGCTTTTGGCAGTTCATCAACAAACTTCTCAACCTTGGACATCCAACCTTCAGGCAGGTCCCTGGCAACACCTCCTATACGGGTATAACTTGTGGTAAAACGAGCACCGGTAAGTTCCTCAAATAAAGTGTAAAGCTTTTCCCGTTCGGTAAAGGTATACATGAACGGCGTCCAAGCACCGGCATCCATACCAAAGACACCCATACCTAAAAGATGGCTGGAAATCCTGGCCATTTCACAGACTAATACCCGAATAGCCTCACAGCGTTCAGGCAATTTTAAACCAGCTAATTTTTCTACGGTAATTGCGTAGGCAACATTGTTCGCAAGAGGAGCCAAATAATCCAATCGATCCGTGTAAGGTACGAATTGGTTGTAAGTCATATTCTCGGCAATTTTTTCATCTCCACGATGTAAATAACCAAGAACAGGTTCACAACGGGTGATAAGATCACCATCTAATTCCATCAACAACCGAAGCACACCATGGGTGGTGGGATGAGATGGGCCTACATTCAAGGACATGCGCTCACCGTCCGCGTGAGCAGCAGCTTGGGCGCCGACATCGCCAATTTGAACTTCTTTTACAGTTGTACTCACAATGGTTTCTCGGACTCCTCGGTCCAACTTTCATCCTTAGCTCTAGGTTCAGCTTCGCTCATACGACCGTTACCTGAAGCTACAAATGGACCACCCATCATAGGGGCAGGGTCCACATCTGCTCCTGTTACTTCTGCAACATCAGCAGCTGGCAAAGGTACTTCAATTCCAGCAAGGGGAAATTCTTTGCGAAGGGGAAAATACGGATAATCATCCCACATTAAAATTCGTTTGAGATTGGGATGATCTGAAAACTTGATACCAAACATGTCAAAAGTTTCTCTTTCGTGCCAATTAGCCGCAGGAAAAACAGAACTAATCGATGGAATGGAGGGAGATTGGTTGTCTGGGCAAGCCACATGCAAACGAACATAAGATTTGTGAATCAAAGAATAAAGATGGAGCACAACCTGAAAACGACTATCTGCTTCTTCTCCATGATCCACAGCAGTTAAATCTACAAGCAAATCAAAAGTCTGATCATCACGAAGGTGTTTACAAAAACCTATCAATGAATCGGGCAAACAATCGAGGGTTAGGCAATCGACTCTATGCTTAACAGAAATAAAATCCCGCCCTTCAAGCAGGGCTTTGACGAAATCATCGTCAATCATTCGATCAGGAGACTCCGGTAGATTCGGGTTTTTTCGACAGATTCTTGACTGACGATTCATTCCCGATTTTTCCCTGCAACTTCATCATCGCGTCCAAAAGTGCTTCCGGGCGAGGTGGACATCCACTAACATAGACATCTACAGGTACGACGTTATCAACTCCTTGCATTACCGCGTACGAACGGTACATTCCACCAGTCGAGGCACAAGCTCCCATGGCAACAACCCATTTAGGGTCACCCATTTGATCGTAAATTCTACGAACCACTTCAGCCATCTTATAAGTAACTGTACCGGCAACGATCATACAGTCTGATTGGCGAGGAGAAAAACGCATGACCTCCATCCCAAAACGCGAAATATCGTATCGGGAAGCAGCGGATGCCATTAGCTCAATGGCACAACAAGCAAGCCCCATAGGCATGGGCCAAACCGAGTGCTTCCTGATCCAATTAATCACTGAATCTGCACGGGTTACAATAACCTCGCCCTCTACTTTGCTGTTATAACCGACCTCGTTGGAAATCATTAAGCTTTTTCTAGATGATTTAGCGAAACAAGCAAACCTCAAAAATAATCCCCTTTAAAATCTATAAGTTTTCTAATCAATATGAGTAAGATAGGTTCTTTTGAACATTGACGGGGAGTTCATACTCCTTCATATCAAATTGCTTCGTTTTAGTTACAAGGAGAGGTGACAGAGTGGCCGATTGTGCAGCATTGGAAATGCTGTGTACCGCAAGGTACCGCGGGTTCGAATCCCGCCCTCTCCGCCATTCCTTAAATTAGATAACGAAAGAGTTTTTAAGCTTCCCGAACGAAAACCTTGGCATTGTTACCAAAACTTGCCTCAGCCATATCTAAAGTAGCCGGTGCAACGATTGGATCGGTAGAAGATGGAGCGACTGCTTGGCCAGAAATTAAGACAGCAACCTTGCCGTACAAATTAGTTGACTCGCCATCTACTGGGGCGATTACTTCACCTTCATTTAACCACCTGCGCATTTGAATCTGACTCCAGCCATTGTAGGGTTCTTTAGCTCCCAAAAGGTTTTCCGCAAAACGCATTGCAGCAGTTTTCCAAAGGCTTCCCGACAGTTCCGGAGAATCAGCCATGATTGCTTGCATCGATTCAGTATTTAACCATAGAGCATTAACCGTAGAATCAGCAATCACGGTAGCAGTTCTGGGAACTCCGGCCAAGACGGCCATTTCTCCAATAACCGCACCTCTACCCATGATGTCGACCACGACATCCCCAATGGACACCTTGACACTTCCTCGCGTTATCACGATCAAACCATCTCCAGAGTCTCCTTGCTTCATTAAAGAATCGCCTGAGTTATAAACCTTGGTTTCGGAAGCATCTAATATTTTTGAAATGACTCCATCACTCATACCCTTAAGCCAAGTGACTTCCTGAAGGACCTCATCGGGCTTTGGAAGCCTAAGTTCTAGAGGCCTCTCCATTACATCTTTCATCCTCTCCTCCACAGCTGTAATCATTCTATCTGCTTCATCGGCTTCAAGCATCCCATCGACACGCATTTTCTTAATAGAAGAGCGTTCATGATTAAGCACGGAACGGATGGCATCTTTAGTCTCTATACCCACGGTTACTTCCGGATAATTCTCATGCATATTGCGAATATACTTCAATCCGCGTAAACGATTTTGGCGTATCTCATCCTTAAGTTGACGGGCTGTTTTTTGCTGTTTCTCCAAATCTCCACTGTCATCTAACTCGCGAACCATAGAATCAACCATTTTGGCCATCGCCTGCTGGGCAATTACAAAAGCCTTAGCCGCATCATAACCTATCGTTATCCTGTCAGAAAAGTACCTCTTCAATAAGGGAATATCCTTTAATGCCTCGCTTAGCTTACTAACTGTACAGATATCATCTAGGTAAGTACGTTCGGTCATGGGGACCTTGCCTTGAAAATCAAGAAACTCACTTAAATTGTTATCCAACTGAGCAACTGCAGTTGCGGAAAGTAATCCTGACCTGAACTGCGCCCAGTAACTGCTTCTCTCTTTCTCCAAAAGTCGCCTACGAGCCTCGGCCAATGTATCCATGCTTGCTAGTTCATCGGCAGTTAACGGATAACTTACGGGATCGGGCAAATAGTTCCTGACCAAGCCCCAATTTGCACCGCTTAAAAAGCGATCATCTTTAAGAAGGTCCATTTCTTGCTCACAGACATTCGATATGTTGCCCGTGGCGTTGGAAAACATTAATTTTTTTACTGCGGGCAATTCGGTCAGTCCAAGTTTATTTACCAATGCTTTGATAGTCGTGGCATTGACCAAAAGAGTAAGCAAAACGATACCAGATATAAGGAATAGGAATTGATCGCGTACACGTGACGAAATTCCAACCAAAGACGCACTTGCGATCGCTCCATTTCCTTCGCCAAAAATAAGAACCTTTTTGGCTCCGCTTGATAAATCTTCCCGAATTTGGGAAACAATCTTAGAATCTTTCTTTCCGAGAATTTCCTCTGATAATTCACTGGATTGAGAAATTCCCATAATGCGACCATGGGAAACCTCAGCCTTGGCAAAAGAATTCGCCGCCATTCCGTATAAATTCAAGTCTGGGTTGGTTCCTGCATACGAACGAGCCTCATCAGAATCAACCACGAAAACAGAAGTTGTTTTTGCAGAATATCCGCTTCCCCCCTCAGTTATTTGAAATTCATACCTCAGGCTTTCTGAATAAACCACCAAAGCTAAAGCCAAGCCAATTGCACCACGCAAAGCACCCCACCAAACCACAATCGCATCTTTTCCAGGAAGTCCATAACCCGCTTTTTTCATAAACGGATAAAACATACCCATGTTGATCGCCCGAACGACATGAATGATTATATAAATTAAGAATAAAATGAGGAAATCCATTCCCGTAGGTTCTGCTTTTTGGGCAATTACCACCCCAACAACGATGAAGATGATTACATTTGCCGCAAAGGCAGTGAATTCCCAAAACTCGTGCATAAAATGCTCGACCTCTGGACTAATTCTTGTCCTTCCCACTCCAGCCATAACGATACCCAATGCGACTAGGCCAAGAACTCCTGAGACATGGAAAAAATGTTCACAAACAAAGAAAACTGCATAAGAAGCTACTAAAACTACGGTTATTTCAATCAACGGATCGTTAAAAACTTTCCTCACCCATAAAATGGCAATTAATCCCAGAAATACTCCAACTAATCCACCCGCTGCTCCGATTTTACCAAAGCCGATTGCAGCACTTCCAATAAAACTGCCTGCACCGAGGAATTGCTCAGCGCCCGTAACCACTCCGATCAAAAGGACAAAGGCTACAATTGCGGTTCCGTCATTAAGCAAAGATTCACCCTCGATTAAAGTTCCCAATTTCTTACTAGCACCCAAGTCCTTGAGCAGAGCAACCACTGCAACAGGATCCGTGGCACTAACCACGGCCCCGAACAACATAGAGGCTAGGACCAGAAAGGCCCCGTTATCCACATTCCAGTCTTCTAGGACTCCTCCTGGCCCTCCAAAGGCCGAAACCAATCCCATAAAAGCGAGCCCGGTCATAACAGTAGCTGTCACAATACCTGGTCCTGCCATATAAAAGGCATTGACGAAAGATTTTTTAAAGGTGTGAACATCCAAAGCAAACCCAGCCTCAAATATGAGAATGGGCAGGAAAACATACAAAATGAGATGTCCATCCAAATTTCCGCCCCAAGATATAGCTCCACTAAGGGTATCCACGAACTTGGCCCATAAACCTGAGGCTTGCTCAATACCATGACCATCTCCATGAGAACTTCCGCCATGCGGTCCGTAGGCCCGATTCAGTCCACCCATGGCCAAACCGATGAGTAATAAAAGAACCGTAAAAGGAAGAGGAATTCGTTGCAGGAAATGCCTAGTGGCTGCACCGATAATCAACGCAACAATTAAGAAAAATAATCCGTACAGATAACCGCTGTCACCAGAGGAGGCCAAAACATGTGTAAAACTTAATGAAGTCATAATTATGAGTAGTTTAGAAAATTAATTACCTCGTAGCAGACGACTAGGAAATGGCCTGGTCGTCGGATCTACAACAGAGGATTTTTCTGAATTTATCTTATCTGGTGTTGGAATGGTTGTAGAGGGAAATTCATCCGAGTAAACGGACAATCTCTTTGGCTTTCGACCAAGAAGTTCTTGCAGGGGAAGCGAGTCTGTTACTTCGTAGCCCTTTTTCTTGTATGAAAGATTCGAAGTATCGTTTGAAAACTGGGCTAAGGCATTTGATGGTTGAGTCTCGTTGTTAATTTCAAAAACTTCAGGTTTTTTAGCACTACCCACAGTCGCATCAAAGGTTTTACCAATGAAGAGTTTTTGAGATTCAGAAACACTTTTCAACGAATCTAAAAAACTCTGACTATTCGAAAAACCAGAGATAAGAAATGATGTCTCAAATAAATTATGGAGATCCACAACTAATTTATCGCTAAATACATTTTCTGTTAAATTGGTAAAAACAATCTCTCCAGGAAGAATAGAAGCCGAACTTTTTCCATTGAGGCTCAAAATAATCTTTCCAAGTACACCAACGCACTTAAAACCACCATTGGGTTCTAAATTAATCAAGCAAGAACCTGCACCGGACAAACGAATTGAGGCCTCAGGGCCTTTAAGATTTATAACATTTGTAATTTTACGAGATCGTACAAATATTGAGCCACTAAATAATTCAATGCTTTGCTCTTCACAAACAAAAGCCGTGGATGAACCGAACCTAAACTGATAACCAGCAGCAAGTGTCTCAATTCCACTTTTAGGTCGAACAGACAACTTAGTATTAAATGGTAAAAAAGTGGCTTGGTTGACGGCCTTCGTTTTTCCGGATTTATCGGATAAAGAAACCCCATCTCCCAGACTTGCAACTAGGAGGTGAGAAACCTTACCCAGGACGGAACTTCCTCCAATCAGAAAAATCGAACAAGCAATAAGGCAAATCTTCATCCTCATTGTTCAAAGATAATTTATCAGGCAGGTCAAACAATCAAAATTTTAAGACCTTCGTAATCTGTGGCAATTCTTTAGATTACGATCTTTACTCCTCGCCGTAAATATGATGGTACATCCAAGTCTTCACCCTCATACATATTCCTACTGGGAAGGTCGTCAAATATACCTCTTTGGTTCTCTGCTTCCATAAAGAAAAAAGTGTTTTGTTCTTTATTATCACTTTTCCTTCCTCTCTTCTTCCGAGTCGCCATGGAGGAAGTTTTTTCCGGACTAGTATTTGTAATTTCTAATTTAGAACGATGAGACTGTTTAGGATTCTTACCCAGCTCCAATACTTGTTGAGCGACCGGAGCAACATCGGCAGTGGGAACCAAGGGATCTAACGAGGTGACTCCCAAAATGGTGATTTTGACCTCCTCTCCAAGATTCTCATCAACATGTGCCCCAAAAACAACATCTTCTCCGGCCTTAAATGAATCCCTGATCTCTTTGGATACGGATTGTAAACCGGACATACTTAAAGAGGTTCCACCCTGTATAAAAATAAGCAAAATATCTGCAGCCTTTGATACATCAGGCATATGTAACATCGGACAAACGAGTAAATCTCTTAAGGCTTCGCGCAAACCTTCTGTCCCACTCCCCTTTCCATAGCCAAAAAGCGTCCGTCCACCTCGGCCTGAAAAAACTTTACGCAGGTAGGAAAAATCAACATCAATCATCCCCTTTTTATATACTATGTTGCAGATGGCAGCTATGCCCCTGCTGACATTTCGCCCTGCTTCAGCAAAACATTCCAAGGCGGTGGAGTCTTCACCTCCCATTTGTAAAAGTGAATCATTAGGTAAGGGAATCACCGCATTTGCATGCTTTCGTAGTTCAGACAAGCACTCCTCTGCCTGGGCATGTCGCGTCTTTTCCCAACTAAATGGCAAAGGAGTAAAAGCGAAAACTAACGCTCCATGTTCACGGGCTAACCTCGCAACAACCGGAGCCGCGCCTCCTCCTACTCCACCTCCCAGACCAGCAAGAAGGAAAATTAAATCAACTCCTTCCAACTCTTTCCGAATTTTGTCTTTTTCTTCTTCTGCCAACCTTTTACCTAGGTTGACATCTCCCCCTGTACCCATTCCACGTGTGTGCCTTCTACCAAAGGTGAGTTTTTGAGAGGCAAGAGAATCGGCCACTGCCTTAATATCAACATCAATGATCAAATTATCTACAAAGTCAAAATTATCGAAGCGCAAACCATCGACTAACGATATACCTGCCCCACCAACGCCAATGACCTTTGCCCTAATTCCAAAGGAATTATTATTTAAGCTGGAATCATCATTTGTTTCAAAGAATGTTTCTTGATTCGTGTTCATATTATATTGACTGGGGTGTTTCTAAATTAACGCACTAAATGGACTTTCAAATGGTTTTTAGATACCGATGAGCCCACCAAGCTTTTTAATAAATCCAGAATTGGTTGGTTTATGCTGCTCCCCTGGTAATCCGTGATCCTCCAGACCATAATGTAGGAGTCCTAGAACGGTGGAGTTTTCAGGTTGGGCAAGTTCATTGCCCAACCCGGATGGAAAATTGGCTTTAGTCACCGGCACTCCGAGAACCTTAGAGGCCAATTGCTCGATACCCGGCAATCGCGAAGCTCCACCCGTTAGCAAAACGCCAGCACCCAATTCAGAAGTATCAAGCAAGTCGCCTAGCTCTTTACTGATAATTTCAAACAGTTCAACGACACGAACATGTATAATATCGGTCATTGTTTTACGTGGCACTTTACGGTCACCAATCGTTTTGTTTCCAATTATCCATAGTTGTTGGTCTGCATCAGAAGGATCCGACTGGGCCTTTCCGTATTCAAGTTTAAGTTCCTCTGCGTAAGGCTCTAATACCCTCAGCCCCATTGACAAATCCCCTGTAAGATGATCGCCCCCCACCGGAATCACTCCAGTGTATGCAACATTTCCATTACGATAAAGGGCAAGATCCGTAACACCGGCTCCCAAATCAATAACTAGAACGCCCGCCCTCCTCAGGTCAGGTCCTGCAACCATAGTCGAAGATGCAATCGAGGATAAAATAAGATCAGCCACTTCCAATCCATAATTGTGTGCAAGGTCGAGGTTCATTCTAATTGCTGATTCATCTCCCTCAATCGACCAATAAATAAGTTCTACTTTTTTCCCGATCATACCGACAGGGTCTTCCACGGAACGGCCATCCAATTGAATAGGCATTCTAACATGATGGACATAAGATCTCCCGGATGCAGGTTGTTTGCGCTTTGCTTCATTGGCAGCGGTTTGTAAATCATCAACTGACACCCGACCATCGGGCGACGCAACATTTGCACTTCCCCTTAAAAAAGAACCTTTTATATGTGCACCAGTTTGGGCTAGGTATACAGAGTCAACGGTTGTTCCTGACATTTTCTCCGCCTCTTCCAAAGCCGCGTGAACGCTTGAAGCGACTTTTCTAAAATCTACAATCTCACCCTTGCGCATACCTTCGTTTTTCCGAACAGATTTGCCCACAATATTAAGAGATTTCCCCTCGGTCACTTCCCCCACTAATGCTTTAGCACAAGAAGTTCCAATTTCCACGGCACCAATTATTTTACTCATAGTATGTACAGGTTAAAATTAAATGCGGACACCTCTAGATTTTGGCAAAAACAGAACGGCCATGTGACAGATCAATTGAATGAATTGAAGAAGCCTGAGAAAAATTTGGTTCATCCAGCAAATAGCGCAGCCTTTTTAATTGGTTCGCATAATTGGATGGGTTAAAGCGGATTCTATTAATTCGATTGGATTTGATGGTAATACTGGCACCGGGGTCGTTATCGTAAGGGCGATTATAGGAAACGACTGACCAGTCTCGATATAGTTCTGGATAGTCTCTCCTCGCCAACTCCAAAAGCGGTGCAACAACTGGAATACCTTTCAGTTTTTTAAAACCTTTTCCATCAGGGGTCTTTTCGATAAGGGAAGCAGGAATATGTAAAGAGGGAATTAACCTAAGCATTCCCTTGCTGTAACCCTCCCCCCGGTAAAGAGAACCATCAGATGAGACAAGCCAATCGAGGTAGCCCTTTTTTTTGTCGCTGAGCCTTAAAACTAGCATAGGAACCCGTTCTTTTATTTCGACAACCAAGGTGGATGGAAAACTTCTGCTAATTCGTGCAGATGAAATTTGTTCTTCTTTCAACAAATTTTCATGAAGTTTTTCCAAGTCCACTTCAACCAATGAACTTCCCCTTAAGGGACCCAACCAGTTAAGAAACCATTCATGATTAAGGGGACCAGAAGAACGAAAAACTATTTGGTTTATCGGCAAAGAGGGACCAATATAATCTTTTTTACCAACATCGGTCCGGGCGTCTTTATCTATTTGTAGATACAAAAACGAGAATAAGAAGATTATAATAGCTGCACCAAAGATGAACCGAGCAGCCACGGCCAATCTTTTTCTTCCCACAACTCGAGAACTTGACTTTCGTGAAAACTTAGGCTTCAGGTTCCTCCAAGTTGCAGGCATTACGAGATCATTCTTTTTGGCTTTACTCATGGGATTAGGCTGCGTGGTTATTGACCCTGGAAGACGAATTAAAAAACCTCTCCAGTCCAGAACTTATTAATTTACGCGTTAATTGATCAAAATTATATCCTGACGAACTAGCACTTTTGGGGAGTAAACTCGTAGTAGTCAGACCCGGCAGTGTATTGATTTCCAAAAAATGGGCATTCCCGTCTTCGCAAATTATAAAATCGATTCTAGCAAAATCTCTACACCCGCAAGCTTCAAAGGAACTGATGGCAAAACTTTTGATTTCATTTTCAATTTCTTGATCAAGGACTGCAGGAAAACGATATTCTGTGGCTCCCGATGTATATTTTCTTTCGTAATCATATACCCCTCCCGTGGGAATCACTTCAACCACACCAAGTGGATGATTTTCCAAAACACCAATGGTTACTTCACGACCATAAACTCGTGACTCAACCATCCAATCTCCTGGGCTTAGTTCATCCAGCTGTTTTTCCAATTCGCACAAACCCGAAATTAAGAAAAGGGAAACACTGCTACCTTGAGCAACAGGCTTGATTACTAAATTTTCTCCAAGTTTATCTATTAACTCATCCGCATTACATTGAGCAGGGTCATTAAAATGAAAACTTTTGGGAACGCGTACCCCCACATCAGAGACACATTTTTTGGTAGCTATTTTATTAATACATAAACGGCTCGATTGCGTAGCACTTCCACAATACTCTAAACCAGCCGAATCCATGAGTGATTGCAACTGGCCGTCTTCTCCAAACTCACCGTGAATAACGGGAAAAACCAAATCGGTTAACGGGTTCAATTCGGATGGAAGAGCATTTTTATTAATGTCTACAAGCTTCGTCTTGTAACTCGTGGACAAGGATGCAGCCAGTGCTTTGCCAGATGCAAGGGATACATTTCGCTCAGGCCCGGTACCACCAGACAGGATAACAATATTAGGTTCTAAATTCATAGGATATACAATTTTTAATCAGGATAAATATTGGTTCCAAGACTCGCCCAGCAGGTTAACTTCGGGTTCCAAAATAACACCCTGGCTCTCCTTCACTCTCTTTTTTACGCGCTGGATTAATTCAATGACATGGTCAGAGGTCGCCCCCCCATGATTAACGATAAAATTCCCATGAATTTCTGATACTCCAGCGCCACCTACTTTCTCGCCCTTTAATCCTGCCTGATCAATGAGCCAGCCCGCTGGATGGTTTTCAGGATTACGAAAAACACAGCCTGAACTTGCCTGCTGAGGTTGATTTTTTCTGCGTTTCTTAGATAATTGATCGATAATATTGCGAATCTCCGAGTGTTGGGCTTTTCCCTTAGCTCGAAGTTTCGCACGCAAGGCAATGCCTTCATAGGCTTCCCGACAGTACCTGTAACCAACTTCAAGCTCATCGCCTGCAATTTGACTTACTTGTCCATCCGGCATCAGAAACTTCACCCACTCCACCATATCAAAAATTTCCCACCCCATCGCTCCTGCATTCATTCGAAGGGCACCACCCAAGGTTCCTGGGATACCTTCGAGAAATTCAAATCCCTTCAAATTTTTAAGGCAGGCGAATTTGCATATTTCCTTCAACCTGGCACCGGCACCAACAATGAGGGTATCTTCGCTTCTTAAATCAATGGTCTTCCAATAGTCTCCACGCAACCTAATTACCAAGCCCCCAAATCCCTGATCTGGGACAATTAGATTGGAACCTCGACCAAGCATCGACCTGGGTAATTCAAAAAAATCACATGCCTCCAGCAGGGTGGTTAAATCCTCTGTATTAGCCGGTTCGCAATACCACTTCGCACCTCCGCCAACACCCATGGTTGTCATGGCACCGAGGGGAGCATTTTCAACTAGTTTAGTTTGCTCAGAGATCCGCCCTTTTAAAAAATAACCAAACGCGTCCTGCTTGACTGCTCCAGCGGTTTGCCAGGCAGAAAAAGCGTGAGCCCACTTCCATAAATCTCCGGCACCGACAAAAAGTACTTGGTCCTTCGCCAATTCTGATGGTTCTCCAAGTGCAAGCCTAAGATCCCGAAAATGGGTGTATACTTTTGCCGTTTCTCGAAGCCTAGGTGGAAGGTATCCATTTAAAGACTCAACAGTTCCTGACCGATCATAGGGTTCAAATGCAGCATAAGTTTGTAACAAATGTAGTTCATCGGCATGGGACAGCTCATCTGCAAAAGATGGTGCCAATGCTTTGGTACGGGAATATCGATGAGGTTGAAAAACTACTTTCAATTTATGATCGGGGAAAAGCTGCCCCCTCATCCTTAATAAACTGGCAATTTCTGTAGGGTGATGAGCGTAGTCCTCAATGACGACCCGCTGACTGGATTCAAAAAGTGTGCTTTGACGCCTCTCCATACCCGGGAATTCTGAGAATTGAAGGTTGGTAATATCAACCCCCAAGGCTTTAGCTGTCTGACGAACGGCTCGTTCATTAGCATCAAGAAAATTTGCGGCTTCTTCCGCATGTTTGAATGGATAAAGTTGTTTACCCTTTAATTCACGGGTCATTCCATCCAGCGGATTTGTATCAGCAAAAACAACCGTCCTCTTAGTCCTTAAAAGTAAACTTTTGAGAGTTTCAGCAAAGGAACTTTTTTCTTTGTAAAGGTCTACATGGTCCCAGTCACAATTTAAAGCAACCGTCATCCAGGGTTTAAAGCCATCAATCGAACCATCACTTTCATCCACTTCCATCACCACCCATTTTGAGTTTGAATAAAACCCAGATGGCAGATGAAAATCTTTAAACTGTGCGCCGACAAGGTAGGAGGTCTCAAAACCACAATTCTTAAGTGCCCAGACTAACCTTCCCGTCACACTGGATTTCCCATGACTTCCAACCACCGCAATGATTCGTTTTCTAGCAAATAATTCGGCAAGGAAATCACCCCTTCGATAAAGAGGGATACCCATCTTCTGGAACTTGGTAAGACGAGAATCATTTTTTGAAACTGCAGACGAATGGACAATACAATCGGGAATTTTGATTGGGTTTAGCTCATCGATAATCTTAACGCCAAAACTTAATAGGTGTGAACGAATGGGCTCAGAGAAACGATCATCAAAGGCTTCCACCCGTACGCCTGCACCCCGAAGATAAAGGGCTAATGGAGCCATACCCATACCGCCAGCACCGAGCAAAAGTACTTTTTTAGGTCTTCTCACAAACTTAGCTCCATGAGTTCGGTGCCTGGTTCGGATCTCTTATTAATACGCAAACTCTTTAATACATCCTTCGCTAACCTTTGAGAGACATCGTCTTGATCAATCGAATATAAATTCCGACGTAAGACCGCACGAAATTCTTCGTTGAACATAACTTCGCGCACTTCCGATAGAAGCTTATTATTCATACCTTCTTCCAGGCAAACCACTCCGCCACCCTTGGCTTCCAAAAAATTGGCATTGGCTTGCTGATGGTTGTCCGCGGCATAAGGATAAGGGATGAGAATAGAAGGCACCCGACAACGCACAATTTCAGCAATTGAACCGGCACCTGCACGGGAAATAACGAGGTTCGCAGAAGACATTAAAATGTGAATTTGATCACTAAAAGCAACAAACCGACTGGTTACTGTCTCCCCCCCTACACCCTCTAATTGAACAACACCGGAACTCTGTTCATTCATTCCAGTAAGACAATAAACTGATACCCCATCATTAGCTAATTCTTCTAAATTGTTTTTCACCCAATTATTTAAGGAAACCGCCCCTTGGCTTCCTCCAAGAACAACCAATAATCTATCCGACATCGAAATCCCAAGACACTTCCTCGCTCTCTCCATGGGAATCCTTCTAAAATCTGATCGTAGCGGATACCCAATATTAGAAATTTTTTCGGTCGCAACCCCGGGCAAACTTATTCCAATGGGCAAATAAACTCGGTTGGCACGATTAGCCAAAAAACGCACCGCTTTACCCACAACCCTATTGGCCTCATGAATATGAAAAGGAATTCCTGTCGTACGAGCTGCCAGTGCAGGTCCAAAGGATGAAAACCCCCCAAAGCCAATAAGTACATCGGCATCCACTTTACGAAAGAACCTTCGGGAACGAATAAAAGAAAGTAGGAACCCCTTAAGGAATCTAAACAAGCCCAAAGGTGTACGAATAAAGGGTGCACCCGGCATAGCAATGAAGGTCAATTCCGGATACTTAGAAGCGAGGCGCGAGTCCACCTGTTTTTGGCTGATAAATAGCCAGGTTGGGCAGCCCAGTTCTTCTAAGCTTTGGGCGAGTGCGATACCAGGTGTAAGGTGGCCTCCTGTTCCTCCACAAGCTATAACTATGTTCTTCATAATTCCCTTGCTTGAATAGGTGAAGGATTGTCCTTCTTTCTCATCACATTGATAACCAGTCCAACAAATATAAAAGTTACCACAAGGTTGGACCCCCCATAGCTTATAAAAGGAAGGGACATCCCCTTGGTTGGAAGACAACCCGTAACCACACCAATGTTAATGATTGCTTGCAAAACCACGAAAAGCAGGGCGCCCATTGCCAATAGGTATTCATGCATCCTTGAAACTTGTCTTAATTTCAAACCCACAGTGAAAAACAATAATAAAAAAGTTAGAAGGATCGATATAGTGGTGAGCAAACCAAGCTCTTCTCCAATAACTGGAAATATAAAATCAGTATGAGCCTCGGGTAAAAAATACATTTGTTGACGCCCCATGCCCAAACCAACTCCTTCAATACCTCCTACACCAAAAGCGAGCATTCCTTGCCATAATTGATAGGCACTGTCATTGGCATTAGCCTCAACATCAAGGAAAGAGGTAACGCGCCTTATACGGACAGGATCAAAATATACTAAAATAGAAAATGCTGCCACCGCAAGGCCAGCCACCGGTAGGAGCCACCTTAGACCAACCCCAGCTTGAAAAAGTAATGTCGCACCCACAGCTCCGCACAAAAAACAAGTACCGAAATCGGGCTGCAAAAGAATAAGCAAACAAACCGAACCAATAATGAGGGATGGGATGAAAAACCCTTGAACAAAACTTCCAATCTCTCGTTGTTTATCGGCAAAATATTTTGCCAGCAATAAAACTAATCCAATCTTTGCAAATTCTGAAGGCTGTACCCGCAAAGACCCAAGACCTATCCATCTTTGAGCCCCGTTTACTTTAACCCCAATTCCTGGAATGAGAGTAAGTACCAAGCCCAGCAAGCAGAGGGCAAAAATAATGTAGGTGCGGTTTCGCAACCAATCCAAGTCAACAAAGGAAACATAACCGCCAACAATTAGAGATATAAGAACCCACACAACCTGTTTAACCAATAAATCTTGAGCTCCACGTACTGCCCCAGCACTGAAAAGCATGACCAGACCAATCATCGTTAGACCGATCGACGCAACAACGATATACGCCGTCACCCAATTGGTAGTCCTATTAAACGCTCTTACTTCTGCCAATCGAACCTCCCATTTCCACCACACACATTACAAGCTATGACAACATCAAGGAGCATCGATAATTGGTCGATCCTCGTTGGATGAGTCGTTGAAAAAGTCTTGCAAGCTTGCCCCCTCATCATTGGGAGCTACATTCACTTCCTTAGTAAAATCTATTTCTTGAGAATTCGACTGCGAATTGACCGAACCCTGAGAAACGATTAGCGGCTGCCCGGCACGAATTAAGCTAGGATTGGTAAGCCCATTCCACTCCATAATTTGACCAACTGACACACCGTATATCGAGGCAATACGTGAAAGGTTATCTCCTTTTTTAACGATATGAGTACTCGCACCAAGGGGAACCACTTTGGGGGCAGGAACTTCTGTAGTTCCGGTTGCAATATATGAAGATCCATCTGGTATTCTTAACTTCTGACCAGGGCGGATAATGGAAGACATCGACATATTGTTCGCTTTAAGTAATTCCGACAAACGCAGGCCATGTTTACGGGCAATTCGAGAAAGAGTGTCCCCTTTTTCTACAGCGTATGAGTTACCAGTTAAACCAGATTCAAAATTACTCGGTTCTTGTGACGGTTGAGGCAAAGACAATCCAGGAGTATTTACACCGGGAATCATAATTTCCTGACCGATCGATAAGCGTCCGCTTTGATTAAGATTGGGGTTAGCGTCCAATAATTTGGTCAAAGGCACGCCATTTTTTCTGGCAATTCCCCAAAGAGTATCTCCCCGTTCAACTTTGTAAATTGCAAGATCTGAAGGGCGTAAATCAATAGGAACAGGCTTTTGTTCACGAGGAACTATAATCGATTGAGCCGAAGGTACACCCGGTTCTTCGGGCACGATTAATCCTCCAGGAACGGGTCGTTGAGGTGCCGCAAATTCATTAGCAGAAGAAGTTTCTTTAACCTCTAATGGCTTCTGAATACTGGAATCTTCGACTCCTTGATTAAAGGTTTGCTCAGGGGCATCCTCGACTGCGGGTGGAACATCCGCACCAAGGTCTTTTGCCTTTCCACCTGTTGTCTGACAACTTGGTTGGAACATAACCAGAAGAATAACTCCGACGTGAAGCGAGAGTACGATACCGAATACTTTTGATAGTTTCATTTTTCTTAATAGCTGATTTGCAAATGGGTTACAGGTAATTTCGTATCCTCTTGAGAGGACCTCTTCAAATCGAAAACGAGAGATTTAAAGGAATTTCCTCTTACTGAATAATTCGAAAACATATCAAAGCTGGAAAAACCGGGACTAAAAAGTATTTTTTGCTGCCGTACAGCAGCCTGAAAAGCCAGATGAAGTGCGTCTTTTAAACTTTTGCAAATAGTGGACTTAATTCCCCTCTCCACGAGGCATTGATTGAGTGGCAAACTCATTTCACCAATTAAATAAGCTCCTGCTAAATAGGGCTTCAATGATTTTGCAAAATCACCCGCTTGCTGACCTTTATTTCTTCCACCTCCTATCCAAATTATTTTTTCTGAAAATGACCTGCAGGCTGCGACAACCGAGGCCAAGTTGGTCGACTTTGAATCATTCCAAAAACTTACCTGATTAACAATGTCAACTTTTTGCAGACGATGGGGTTCTGGTTGATAGCCTTCAAGTGCTTCGAAAAATTGTTTATGAGAAATCCCAAGTTCAGAAGTCCATTGCAAGGCAAAGGCCAGGTTTTCAGATTGTGGAACACTCTTAAAGAAAGAGTCTACATACGAAGGGATTTCTTTTTTACCCAGAGTTTGGACTACCTTAAAATTAGGATTTAAAGATATTCCAAACTTTTTGGCATTCGATACAACTGATTCTCCAATCCAAACATTGTTTGAGTTTTTACACCCATTAGCCAATTTCAACTTGGCTAAAAAATATTCCCTTTCATTTAGATGATAATCCAAATGGTCTGGAGAAAAGTTCGTCCATAAGAGCGAATCCAGCCTAAGGACAGTAGAGTGACAGGCTTGAAAAGAACTGGTTTCGAGAAAAATATTTTTTCCTATCGTTTCCCCATTAGTTTCTGCACTCGATAATGGAT
>JABBBW010000131.1 GCA_018607205.1 Opitutales bacterium
TTTCTGGTCAACTTCAATGATACAAACAGTAATTTCTTCACCGGTCTTTACCATTTCACTTGGATGTGAAATACGGCCCCAACTCATATCAGTAATATGGAGTAAGCCGTCCAAACCATCTAAATCGATGAAGGCACCATAATCGGTGATATTCTTAACCATTCCACGACGGGTTTCACCAGGTTTAATACCGGTAAGAATTTCGCGCTTTTTATCTTGGCGACGTTCCTCAATCAATTCACGGCGGGAAACGACAATGTTTTTGCGCTCGCGATTAATCTTAACCACTTTGAAATCAAATGTTTGACCAACAAACTGATCGAGGTTTTTGGGTGCCTGAATATCAACCTGAGAGGACGGCAAAAAGGCATCCACTCCAATATTTACGACCAATCCACCTTTTACCTTGGTACGAACACGCCCAGTGATGACCGATCCTTCTTCACAGGTGTTTACAATTTTCTCCCAGTTTTTCTTCTGTTCGGCTTTATCGAATGAAAGTTGGGGATTACCATCCCGGTCTTCCAATCTTTCGAGGAAAACCTCGATATCCGAACCGATCTCTAATTCGCTAAGATCTAAAAATTCGTGAGCAGGAATGGCACCTTCCGCTTTGCCACCAAAATCAATCACCACTTCAGTGGGACGGATTTCCATGACGGTACCGGAAATTACGGAACCTTCCTTAAGTTTTTCAATTTTGCTCTCTGCGAGCAATTCTTCCATGACAGAACTCATGTGATTATTAATGTGTTATTCTAGCCATTCGGAGGGATGCATAAAATCGTGAGATATAATCACGAGCTTTTCCCGAGCCGATGGGTTGAGGGTTTACAATAGTGGGTGATAAAAGAACGAAAGGATTCATAAAATGCCAAAGCGTTAATTTCGGCAAGGAGAAAAAAGGAATATTCGAAAGGAGATTTTTAGGGAACCACCTTATTTAAAGGGTATTCCACAATCCCTTCCGCTCCCATTGCCTTGAGAGCAGGAATTAAATCGCGCGATACCTTCTTTTCAATCACGGTTTCCACCGCTACCCAGTTATCATCAGCTAGTGATGAGACCGTTGGGTTACGCAGGGCAGGCATTTCTTTGAGAGCTTCTTCGAGCTTGGATCGTTCTAGGTTCAGTTTTAATCCGACCTTTCCATCTGCTTGCAAAGCAGCATCGAGCATAAGGGAAATGCTCTCAATTTTAGCACGCTTTTCAGGATTGGACCAGGCAATCTTGTTCGCAATTAATACCGTATTTGTCTCCATGAGGACATCCACAATGCGTAATTTGTTCGCCCGCAAAGAACTTCCAGTCTCAGTTAGATCGACGATCGCATCGACAAGTTCGGGAACTTTTACCTCCGTCGCACCCCAGGAAAATTCAACTTCCGCCTCGACTCCATGGGATGCCAAAAAGTTTTTAGTTACTTGAACAAGTTCAGTGGCAATTTTTTTACCCTGTAAATCTTTGACGGATTTTATTTCGGATGCTTCCGGCACAGCCAATACCCACTTGGAAATACGATTAGATGCCCGACTGTAGACCAGATCGGTTACAACTTCGACATCCGATCCATTTTCCTTCACCCAGTCATGACCAGTCAATCCGCAGTCAAAAAAGCCATCCTCCACATACCTGCTCATTTCCTGAGCCCGTACAAAACGGCCGTCAATGTCGGGGTCGTCCCAACTAGGCGTGTAAGAGCGTGAACCCTTGGTGATATTAAATCCAGCCCGGGCAAAGAGCTTGAGCGTGGCATCTTCCAAACTACCCTTAGGTAGTCCAAAACTTAACAAATTGGTCATCCGATCAATTAATAACAAAGACTGCCAATGGGGAAAAGCCTGTTTTCTACATTAGCAAATAAAGGGGCGATCTCAGCGGTAACGTTTCTGAGCGTCCTCCCAGGACTTGTGCATTTCCATCCTTCCAAAAATATCCTTCAATTTTTCGAGGTTTGGACCTTGGGGCGGTGTCGCTGTATAGGTGGCGTTCTTGATTAAACGAATCAGATCTAAATTACGTCGCAAATCCTCTCGGCGCTCATAAACGACACTGCAGAAACGCTTAGGGGTTATTCGTCCGGCATTGGCGATCAAGTTTTCCATGTCGCCATATTCTGTTAACCACTTGACCGCAGTCTTTGGACCCACACCATTTAGTCCCGGAATATTGTCTGATTGATCCCCTATGATAGCTAGGTAATCCAATACCGAATCGGGGGATACCCCAAATTTATCGGTCACACCAGCCTCGTCCATCATACGCCATCCCAGTCGTGGGTTTGCCGTGGGTGGAGGAAGCAATTGCTTTACACCTGGGCTAACCAGTTGGGCTAGGTCCTTGTCAGCAGAAACAATGGTAACTTCAGTCCCCTCCCCTTTGATCTCCATGGTTTTAGTCGCGATAAGATCATCGGCTTCCAGTCCCTCTTTCTCCGCCCATCCATATCCCATCGCCCCAGTGAGTTCCTTCACCCATTCGAGTTGCTCAGGAAATCCATCAGGCGGACTCCCCCGGTTTGCCTTATACTCCGGCAAAATCTGTTCCCTCGCCGGACAACCACCCCGGTCAAAAAAGACCCAGGTTTCATCCGGAGAAAAATCATCCTCAAGTCGCCAAAAAGAACGTACCCATCCGTGTATCATATTGGTAGGAAATCCATCCGACCGAGATAATTCACGAATTCCGTAAAAAGCCCGAAAGGCAAGGTTGTGGCCGTCACAAAGGAAGATTTTTTTCATGTCCCTTCCTTATCCTTGATGGATGGGTAAATGAGCAAGACCAAAGGCAAAAAGGGTGGATCTTAGCTGCTTTCCCAGTCCAACAATTCAGCCAGGCAATACTCGGGAAAAGCCTGACCTATCAGTACTAGGGCGATTCGATTTTCCAAACCATTGGATTTACAGGTACCCGAACTTTTGAATAATTATCAGTGTAGGCAAAATAACTTCCATCCTTGAGATTGTCCATCAATACCCTCATCTCTCTACCCTCATTGCCAATATGAAAGTCCATATATTTTGGACGCAGAAAGTCGGCGCAAATGAGCACTACGGCGTCTCCTTTCCTCCATGGGCACCTGGTCGGTTGACTTGGCCGCAGGCGTACCCTCCCTTTCCGAATAGGTAAATACATGGGAATAACTAAAAGGACCATCCACAAAGGTTTCACAAGTCTTGGCAAAATCTTCCTCCGTTTCCCCAGGAAATCCAACCATCAAGTCCGTACCAATACAAAGATCAGGAATGTTTGCGGTTGCCCGTTTAAAAAAAGAATTCATTTCATCAAGATGGTACCTTCTCTTCATTCTTTTAAGTGTACGATTGCAACCTGCCTGGATCGGAAGATGAAGATATTGCATCAAAGGGTGCTTGGAATCTGCCATCCGTGGAAAGAGTTCTTCCGAAATGGCAAAAAGAATTAAAAACTAAGAACTTTCCCTCGCTACCTCAATCCTCGATCACGGGTGAATCGTTCCCATGCTTTGCCAGTAAAGCAAGCAACCGAAAGGCTTTAAAATAACGGGGAAAAAATACCATTGGATTGTTTAAGCATCGAAGTAACCACCCCAAATAAATGGCATCTGCCCACTTGGGTATTCTTGCTTGTTGTCCGGATAAAAAGGCCAACGCCGCTCCAGTACAGTAAATACTCGGGGAAAAAGTTAGGGTCTCCTTCAGATACAAGCCCAACCTTTCCTGAACTCCACCGCCTACTTGTATAAATACTGCAGTTGGCTTCCTTTCTTCAATTTGGGCAGCCAAATCCTCGTCTATTAATTTTCCAGAATTCTTGTATTGGGGAGCGATGTAATAATCGGCATCAACAATCTTTTGCCCATAAGTCTTTTGGATCCATGAAATATTGGCTTGGGCCTGGGCCTCGTCAGGCATCACCCAAAAGGCAGATTCTTTTTCCCAATCGGTACGATTCAAAATGGCTTCCAAAAATACCAGACCGGAAATTCTTGGAAGGTCAAATCTCTGTACCCATTTTTTCCACAAACAGAGCAATCCACTGTCTGGCAGAACCAAGTCGGATTGCACCAAGGCCCGACGGTACTCCGCACAGTTGCACAAATCATGAGCCAACCCCGGTCCCGAAGGTGCTGTAATCAGCCCACCTCCATGGGCAAGGGTACATGCATCGGAAAGTTCACCCCGAAAAAATTCAATACCAAGGGCATATTCGCCTGCCCTCTTCATACAAACGAACAAGCTATTGCCCGCGGAGCCGCTAATGCAATCCGCATGTACCTATCCTCTAGCAGGCAGACTTGGGAGGAAAAAGCACCTGCCCAATCGTGCGAAGAACAATTTCTACATCTAACCAAATTGACCAGTTCCCAACATAATTAAAATCGAGCTCAATACGTTTACTTACCAATTCAGGGTCAGTAAATTCTCCTCTCAATCCACGGCACTGGGCGGGCCCGGTTACCCCAGGCTTTACAAATTGGCGAACCCGATAGGCTTTATAATTTTGTTCAAACAAATAATCGTGCTCAGCGAGGTACGGGCGTGGGCCGACTAGGCTCATATCCCCCTTCAACACATTGATAAACTGGGGAAGTTCATCTATGCTGAAACGACGCATAAAATGCCCGAAAGCAAAGATTCGGTCATCCCCTTGATGAGCTTGTACCGCTTCGTCACGAGTGCCCTTCTCCGCGTGAGTCATCGAGCGAAACTTCCAAATCACAAAATGTTTGCCTCCTAGCCCTACCCGTTCCTGCTTAAAAAAGATCGGTCCTGGGGCTTGTACTGCTTGAAATAATTTTACAAGCAACAAGCTGGGAGGAAGACAAAGTAAAATCGCTGGTATACTCAAAAATAGATCAAAACAACGCTTTATCATTTGATTAAAT
>JABBBW010000096.1 GCA_018607205.1 Opitutales bacterium
CCAGTCCTTTCCGGCAAAGCTTCTTTACTAAGAGAAGGAAGGAATAACAATCAGGTAGTGGTCGATCAATTCCGCCATCCTCATCATATAACAGACAGAGAAGAAGAATTTTTTGCCTGGGTTTATCTAGATCCTAAGAATCCACCCAAACAAATCATGTTGCAATTTCATAACGGAAATTGGGAACACCGGGCTTTCTGGGGTCAAAACCTTATACCCTACGGTATTGATGGAACAGCAGGTAGAAAAAGATTGGGTAATTTACCAAGTGTTGGGAAGTGGCACCGATTATCCATCAAAGCTCACCAAATAGGATTGAATGTGAATTCGAAAATCTACGGGATGGCCATTACCCAATGGGGTGGAAAATCTTACTGGGATCGTGCCGGTGTTCATTACGGATCCATTAACCTTGCTGAAGAGGACAGAAAAACCATCAAACTGCCAAAGGTGGAGACCAATTACCGATCGGATAATATAAAACATGGAAGATTGAGCTACACTCCGGGCGAACAAGTCGTGAGCAAACTGAAAACTGCACCTGGCTACAAAGTTCAACTTTTCGCGGATGAAAAAAGATTTCCTGACCTGGCAAATCCGGTGCAAATGTCTTTCGACAATCAAGGCAGGTTATGGGTGGCAACTATGGCAAGTTATCCGCACTACAAAATTGGTGATCCCAAGCCACAGGATAAATTAATCATTTTTGAAGATACCAACAATGACGGTGTGGCGGACAAACAAACGAACTTTGCTGATGATTTGCATATTCCCATCGGCTTTGAAATTTCTCATGACGGAGTTTATGTTTCGCAAGGAGCTAATCTTATATTACTCAAGGATACAGACGGCGATGACCGCTATGACCAAAAAGAAGTCATTCTGAGTGGTTTTGATGATCATGATACCCACCATGCAATATCTGCTTTCTGCGCTGATCCTTCCGGTGCCATTCTTATGGGAGAGGGAATCTTTTTGCACAGTAATGTGGAAACCGTATTTGGGGCGATTCGTGGTACAAACGGTGGTTTTTTCCGCTACTCTCCACAAAACAAAAGCTTAACCAGGCATGCCCAACTAAATATCCCTAATCCGTGGGGAATTGCTGTGGATTCTTTTGGTCAGGAATTTTTTCTTTTCACCTCAGGATCTAAAGTTGGATGGATGCAACCTGGTTCAGTCAGAGCAAGGTATGGAGCAGCCCTAAATGCACCCGATCTACTCACCTCCAATAAAGTCCGCCCGACTTCAGGAATCGAAATTGTTTCCAGCCGACATTTCCCCGAAGAAGTTCAAGGAGATATTCTTATCAATAATAACATTGGGTTTCTTGGAATTAAACAACATCAATTAATTGATCAGGACCCTGGCTTTACCTCTAAGTATCGACAAGACCTGCTCTATTCTACTGATACAAACTTCCGACCAGTTGACTTGGAGTTTGCCCCTGATGGTTCGCTATATGTGGTCGACTGGCACAATGCACTGATTGGGCATATGCAGCATAATGCGCGGGACCCAAACCGGGATCATACCCATGGTCGCATCTACCGAATTACTTACCCCGGGCGCCCTCTTGTAACCCCTGCCAAAATTGTTGGTGCATCCATTCCCGAGCTCTTGGAAAACCTCAACCTCCCCGAACTTCGTACACGCTACCGTACTCGCAGAGAGTTGCGCGCCCGTCATCCAAATCATGTCGCACAAGCTGCAAAAAAATGGGCAAACGAACAAAAGGATGATCGTCTTAAACTTGAAGCACTATGGGTAAGTTGGGGAGTTGATCGATTAAACAAAGAACTTCTAATCGAATTACTCGATTCCAAAGATTACCGTGTGCGTGCAGCTGCGGTTCAAGTGTTGCGAAATAACTTCTTCAACTTTGAAAATGAACAGGAGTTACTTATGAAGGCAGCTCAAGATAGCCACGGACGGGTACGTGTAGCTGCTGCAACATCAGCTTCTCACTTATCGCCTAAAGAAGGTCTTCCCATTGTGAACGCTGTAATTAAAACTGGTATTGGTAAGGATTACGAAGGCAGTCTAAATTTTGCCAAGAGTGCTTTAGAACAAAGCAACGAGCCCTTTGTTGAAGAAAAACACAGGATCAAAGTACCGGAACATCTTTCCCTTGCGGAAGGCAGGTTGTACACCAAAGGTGCTGAGATCTACGAAAAGGAAGGTTATTGCGGTACTTGCCATCAGGAAAATGGACTTGGCTTGCCGGATTCTGGCTTCCCTCCCCTCGCTGATACAAATTGGGTAAACGGTGACCACAAACGCCTGATTAAACTTACCCTTAAAGGATTGATGGGACCGATTGAAGTCAAGGGAAGGAATTATCCCGGCTTGGTTCCCATGACTCCTTTTGAAAGCTTGTTAGACGACTACGATGCGGCTGCTGTACTCACATTCATTCGAAATTCATTCGGAAATAAATCCGAGCCAGTTCTTCCGTGGCAGGTAAATCAAGTAAGGAACGAAATTAAGGAAAAGGTTGGATTTTACAGCCCTGCAGAGCTCCTGACAACTCACCCAAACTAATTAAGCCGTACGGCTTAATCTACCTTCCCCAAGGCCTTTTTCCTAATCAGGTTTCGAAGGAGTGATTTCCTCAGCCAAGTCTTCCAAAGGATAAGTCCAAATTTCAGATAAAGTCGGATGATACCAATCTGCCTTTAACATACCATGGACTGTCGCCCCCAACCCGACGGCAACTGACATAGAATGAATGAGTTCCCCCGCGTCCCTGGAGGCACATTCAGCCCCTAATATCCGCCCTGTATTTTTGTCTGCATGAACAGCCACATACCCCCGCTTTGCCTCCATAAGGATAGATTTCCCATGATCATCAAAAGGGAAAGATGCAGATGTATAAGAACAGCCCCTCTTGGTCATCTGTTCCTGACTAAGACCGACCCTGGCAATTTGTGGATCAGTAAAGACCACCGTGAGCAAGGAATCATATGTCATTGGATTTACCGACTGTCCAAATGCATGCTTGGCCACGGTCTCTCCTTGCCTGATGGCCACATGAACGATCTCATGCGGTCCAGTGCAATCTCCAGCAGCGTAGATGTGGGAAACATTGGTTTGTTGATACTCATTGGCAACTAAATGTCCGCTTGACCGAAGTTCAAGACCTACCTTATCAACTCCAAGGCTAGCCGTTGCTGGTTGGCGCCCGAGAGCATTGAACAAAAACTTGGTTTCTAAGGTTTTGGATTCTCCCTCATGCTCAAAATTCACCCTGACTCTTTCCCCCGGACGATCTTCGAAGGATTTAAGCGAAACATTTGTCATTAAATTAATCCCATTGTCTCGCAGGGCCTCTGCAACAGTCTTAGAAGATGCTTGAGCAAAGTCTTTTAAAACATACGGACTTCTCTGTAACTGTACGACTCTACAACCGACCCGAGCAAGAAATTGAGCAAGTTCGCAGGCGACCACTCCGCCTCCAAGAACAATGCACTCTTCAGGCAAATAGTTTAAATCCAGCACATCGTCGCTTGTTTTGAAAGAACAACCACGCAAGCCCGGTAAGTCCGGGGTTTTGATGATTGATCCTGTAGAGATTAAAATCTTTTCTGCCCGCAAAATTTTCCCATCTGACAATTCAACGGAATTTAGGTCTAGAAAATGTCCATAATCCTTAAAGAGCGAAAACCTACCATCCTCCAACTGCTCTTTTCGATATTCGGAAAATTCCCGGATCACTTCCCGTTTGCGTTGTTGCATTGCTTGCATATCAGCTACCGGATTACCTCCCTTAAACCCGAAAACATCTCCCTGCTGAGCAAGATGAAGAACTTCGGCGGAATAGATTAAAGTTTTGGAAGGCATACATCCCCGAAGAATGCACAAGCCGCTAAGTTCCGCAGCTCCATCGACAACTGCAACTCGCTTACCAAGATTATGGGCTGTTCGAGCAGCAGCATAACCAGCACTTCCGCCACCCAGTATTAAAAAATCAAATTTTTCCGTTTCATTCGTCATGAAAGCTTTTTAAAACGGACTCGTTGAACTGTCGATTCGCATTCTATTGCCAATTATTCTCCCCCTTTATTACCTATCTATAATTGAATTGATTCGAGGGCTCTTTTTGCCAAGTATGGAAGATCTACATGATTAAACTTCAAGAATATAAAGAAGGAGAGGTTGTCTTACCTGAAGGACAACTTGGCACAGGTTTCTGCATTTTGGAAAGTGGCACTCTAGAAGTGATTCGTGACAATAGAGTGCTGAGCGAGATCGACATGAAGGGAGCGATTTTTGGCGAACTAAGTGAGATCCTTGGTATGAAAAGGGATGCGGCAATTCGGGCCAAAACTGTAGCCCAAGTTAGGCATGTTGAAGAAAGTATTGCTGACATTGTAACCAAAAACCCGAAAGTAGCCCTAAAATTAATCCGTACACTCGGCCGCCGTCTGTACCGGATGAACAAAATTGCCCCGCGTGGAGATTCTGACTTTAACATTTTCAAAAAGGCTGATGGTTCTAAAGTCCTAGACGCGACTGACAATACCATCCGTATCTTGGTTGTAGATGACAAGCCCAACATCATTAAACAGTTAACTGACATGTTTGCTCTCAGTAATTGGCAGGTAGAGGGTGCCAAAGACGAGCAATGTGCCTTAGATGCCTGTGAGCACAGTCACTACTCTGCAATCCTCATCAGTATGGCTTTACCAGGAGATTCTGCGATTGATTTAAGGCGTAAGTTAAAAACCAATCACCGTGTACTCAACACTCCTGTTGTTGGAATGATTGTAATGGGTGACCAAACTGCACAACGAAAAGCTCTTGATTCAGGGTTTGCAGATTGCATCACCAAACCTTTTGACCAAAACAAAACTGACGCGGTGATGTATAAAGTCATGAATCTTGATTCTTCCGCACGCTACTTTAAATTCGTTGAGGATTATTTATTATTCGACCTACCCGAAGAACTTTCTCCTTTTGTCATTAATGACATTAAAGAAAATATGGATCAACGCATCCGGAACACCATCAACGAGGGGATTTTAAAACTAATTATTGATGTCTCCTCTCTGGAGGACGTCGAGGAAGAGGCTATTGAAGTCGTGGGTGAGTTCTCGGAAAAGATCGAAGACATGAAGCTTCCAATGCGTGGAGCTATCATTGCCACCGGTGAAGACGCAGAGATGTGGAATAATTTGGATGGCTGTGAAAACTGGGCTATCTGTGAAAACTTGGAAGAAGCAAAAATGTCGTTTGATCGCGAAGTTGAGGAGGAAGACTAACGTTCATTTTCCAAATTTTAAAGCTACCGACCTCGTTTCTTTCGCTATCCCATTAGGGAACTGCTAATTATGCCCCCTCTTTCAGACGCTGATAAAGCCCGTGCTGCCTTTATCGACTTACAGCTCAATATTTGTGATCAATTGCTAGAAGTTGATTCGACATGTAAAATAAAGGAGGACGATTGGGAACGCGAAGAAGGTGGTGGTGGTATTACTCGGGCTTTTGCCAAAGGAGATGCCCTGGAAAAAGGAGGGGTTAATTTTTCAGATGTCCAAGGTAAGAAACTCCCGCCTTCTGCTACCTCGAATCGGCCAGAACTTGAAGGACTGCCTTTTCGAGCTATGGGAGTTTCCGTTGTATTTCACCCCTACAACCCTTACTCACCAACCACTCACGCAAACATTCGATATTTTGAGATTGGTCCTGAAGGTGCCCCGGAAGCCTGGTGGTTTGGGGGAGGGTTTGATTTAACTCCATACTATCCATTTTATGAGGATGTTATCGAATGGCACGAAGCTGCTCGTTCTGTATGTGCTCCATATGGGCAAGATTTGTATCCAAAGTTCAAAGCTTTATGCGACAAGTATTTTTTCCTGCCGCATCGCAATGAAACCCGTGGAGTTGGCGGGTTGTTCTTTGACGATCTTGATCTTGGCGGATTCGACAAAACCTTAGAATTTGTCCTAAAAGTTGGCCAAGTCTTTGCCCAAACTTATTTTCAAATTTTTGAAAGGCGCCGCACAACTCCCTTTGGGCAGCACCAAAGAAATTTCCAAAAATATCGGCGAGGCCGATATGCCGAGTTTAATTTAGTTTATGATCGGGGGACTCTCTTTGGGCTCCAATCTGGTGGTAGGACAGAATCTATTCTAATGTCCATGCCTCCTGAAGTATCATGGACATATGACTGGAAACCAGAGAGCGGATCACCCGAAGAAGAACTTTATACCACTTACCTGCACCCGAGAAACTGGCTAGAAGAAAAACTATGATTGGACGCCCCCTTTTTCAAGCAACCCTGAAAGGGGAAAACCATAGTGGACGCCCTCCCCTTTGGGTGATGAGGCAGGCTGGAAGGTACCTGCCTGAATACCGTGCACTGAAAGAAAAATATTCTTTTGTAGAAATGGTCAAAACTCCGGAACTTGCCACGGAAGTAACCCTTCAACCCCTAAAGAGGTTCGATCTTGATGCTGCCATCGTTTTTAGCGACATCTTAGTCATCCCAGAAGCAATGGGTCAGGGCTATGACTTTAGACCTGCTGGCGGCATTGAGATGACAAGTAAACTAGATGATGATGCAAGCATTGAAAGACTAACATCCAGTGATATCGAAGAAAAACTTTCCTATGTCTCAGAAACCTTAAAAAATCTTCGGCAGGAATTGGGGGAAACACAAGCTTTGTTGGGTTTTTGCGGATCTCCATGGACTTTGGCTTGCTACATGATTGAAGGTGGTTCAGCAGACGGTTTCCCCAAGGCCCTCGCATGGGCTGAGAAACATCCAAAATCTTTTGACCGATTGCTCGAAAAAATAACCCAAGCCTTAATTGATTACCTAACCATGCAAGCTAGGTGTGGCGTCGATGCCCTACAAATCTTTGATAGTTGGCACAACCTTTGCCCCCCAGAACGTATTTGGGATTTATCTCTCAAATGGATTGCCCGACTTATTGAGCAAGTTCCTCAAAATCTTCCATTGATCATTTATGCCAATGCTCCGGTAGCAGGTTTGAAAGAAATTGTTCTCACAAAGCCACAGGCTCTCGGTATCCATCATCGTGCCAATATTGCACAAGCCCGAAACCTCTTCCCCGCACCACTTGTATTACAGGGCAACTTAAACCCTGAGGTCATGGAAACCGATCCCAAAACGGTCATTAGTGAAACCGTAAAAATTCTTGATTCAATGAAGAACGACCCAGCCCACATTATGAACTTAGGACATGGTATTCGACCGGGTGCCAAAATTGAGTGTATGCAAGCCTTGGTTTCCACCGTAAAGGCATATAGCTGCTAATTGGAAACTCGTGTAGCCTTTAGTTTAGGCTTTAATTCGCAAATCGAGCTTACTACTTCCTCGAAATCTTCATAACCTTCGACAATTTCAATTTCCATACGAAGATAAAACAAGGGAATAACTGGTTGAAAATCTTTGGGTATACGGACGGCATCTTTTTCCGTAGTTATCATCACTTCCACTCCCGAGTTTTTGGCCTGTTGAAATAACCTGTTAAGTTCATCTTTCTCATACCGGTGATGATCTAAAAATCTTTTACGATAACGCAATTCCCCGGACATTCGATGTATCAATTGTTCAAAACCTCGGGGAGAAGCAATTCCGCAAAACACGCCCACTTCCCGTTCGTACAAAAAATTTAATTTCTCTTCTTTAGTATGATTGACCTGCCGAAAAACCTTGGGTTTGTGGGCACAACGAATGATCTCAGCCTGATGATTGAACTTCCTTATGGTTTCTAGTAATTCTAACTGGGGTTCGATTTCGGACTTGGTCACCATTACATACGAGGCTCGAGATAAATGACTAACTGGTTCACGAAGAATGCCCCGGGGTAAGAGTTTGTGGTTACCAAAAGGATTCAATTGATCGACAAGCAATAAATTCATGTCAGCTTGAATCGGAAGGTATTGAAAACCGTCATCCAAAATCAAAACTTCAGCAGAAAATTCTCGAATTGCATATTGTCCGGCACGTACTCGATCTTTATCAGTTAATACAACTACGCCAGGTAGATTGTGAGCTAACATAAAAGGCTCATCTCCTGCTTCCTCAGAATCGAGTAGTACCCGATTTCCATCACTTACCACTTTGGTACCAACATCTGTTACCTTCCTTCGCCATGGCAGTATGGAGGTATGTGCTAAATCGTCTTTGCTCTTGTATCCCCGGCTGAGAACGGCAACTTTTTTTTGCTTCGATTGAAGCTCTCGGGCAAGGCGCTCAACCACAGGAGTTTTTCCAGTTCCACCCATGGTCAGGTTTCCTACGACGATAACCAAGCCATCCAAGCGAATTGAATGAAGAAAATAGCCTTTTGAGTATAAAAAAAGGCGAATCCTTACAATAATATAAAAGATATAAGAGAACGGGTGTAAAAAAAGACCGAACAGACGTGCAGAAATAGAAAGATCACGATCATACAAAACGCCTTCGACAAAGCTTTCGAAATCACTCCATTTTTGTTTTGTCCAAATAAGGGCGCTTTGTGCCATAATAATCGTTCGAAAATATACGATTAATAGGTTCTTTCAATCCGATTCACAAAGTTCATGCCTTTGATCCGTTGACTTTTATTACAATAACTATTTGATGATTTCCTTTTACCTAGTTCAAAAATGCAGGTAACTCTTCTCAAATCAAAGCTTCATAGAGCACAAGTAACCGGAGTTCACCCAGACTATTCTGGGAGTTTATCCATTGATCAAGACTTATTGGATGCCGCGGGTTTTTTGCACCACGAAAAAATTCTTGTTGGTAATATCAGTAATGGTGAACGCTTTGAAACTTACTGTATACCTGCACCAAGAGGATCGGGTGAGATTTCTTTAAATGGAGCAGCTGCACACAAAGGAAAGGTTGGTGATCTTCTCGTTATCCTTACCTTTGTAAATTTAAACCCCGACGAAGCTGCTGTTTGGGATCCTAAGCTAATCCTTGTAGGTAAGAAGAACCTAAGTCACAAAACAATTCCCTCTCCCGCACCTCCCAATCATGATTGATTATAAATTGCATATCCCTGGTCCAGTAGATGTATCTGCCGAGGCTTACCAAGCCATGTCAACCCGTGTAATGGGTCATAGAAGCCCTGACTTTGTAGATCTTTACAACTCTTGCCAGCCCCAACTACAAGAGCTTTTTCAAACGAAAGACCCTGTATTTTTATCCACATCAAGTGCATGGGGAGTCATGGAGGGAGCCATTCGCAACCTGTCCTCTAAAAAGGTTCTTTGCTGCATGTGCGGAGCTTTCTCAGATAAATGGTTGGATGTTTCCAGGCGGTGTGGAAATCAAGCCGATGGACTCGAGGTTGAATGGGGTTCGCACATTGACCCAGTCCTCCTGGATGAAAAACTTTCTAGCGGCGAATACGATTTGGTAACTTTGGTGCATAACGAGACATCGTGTGGAATGATGAATCCCCTGGAAGACCTGATGAAGGTTTTGGCAAAGTATCCTGAGGTTATTTCTGTAATCGACACGGTAAGTTCTTTTTCTGTGGTTCCCATTCCCAAAGATGATTGGGGAATAGATGTTATCCTTACTGGCTCACAAAAAGCACTGGCACTTCCTCCCGGACTTGCCTTGTTCACAGTTTCCGACCGGGCTTTTGCACGGGCTGAAAGCATTGAAGGCCGTGGCTACTACTTTGACTTCCTGGAATTCTTAAAGAATCATGAAAAAGGAATGACCCCAAGCACGCCTGCAATTCCACAAATTCACGGGCTTAAATACACTTTGGATCAGATTTTTACTGAAGGTGTTGAGAAACGTCATGCTCGCCACTCTCGTTTAAACGACATGGTACATGGGTGGGTTGATCAAAAGGGATTTGAACTTCTGCCTGAACAAAAATTTGCATCTAAATCGCTCACCTGCGTTAGGAACAACTTAGAAATGGATATCGCTGGGTTTGTAAAAGCATTGAAGGTTGAGAAAAAAATAGCGATCGACGGAGGATACGGAAAAATTAAAGGTAAAACCTTCCGCATATCAAACATGGGGAATGAGACGGATGATTCTATGGCTCACTTACTCAGTTGTATGGATGAGTTGCTCCCCCGCTTTCTACGTTCCTTATAGTTTGCACTCATTTTTGCCCGATACCACTCGCCTCAAAGGCTCATGAAAAAACTTATAATCGCAGAAAAGCCAAGCGTAGCCCGTGACCTTGCCAAGGCCCTTGGTAAAGTCCCCCAAAAGGAAGACTACTTTGAAAATGATGAATGGATAATCGATAGTGCAATAGGGCACTTGGTTGAACTCTACATGCCAGATGATTTCGATAAGAAATTAAAAGCATGGAAAATAGCTAACCTCCCTATCATTCCTCCAAAGTTTGAACTGAAACCGGTAACTACTGCTAAGAAGAAATTTCAAAGCCTTAAAAAGCAGCTCAAAAGAAAAGATGTTGAGCATGTCATCAATGCTTGCGATGCCGGTCGTGAAGGGGAGTTAATTTTTAATTACATTCACGAGCTTTCTGGATCTAAACTTGCAATTAAAAGACTTTGGCTGATGTCGATGACGGACAAATCTATTCGCGAAGCTTTTACCAATTTGCGTGATTCCTCCCAGATGCAACCCCTTTTAGATGCAGCTAGATGTCGTTCCGAGTCTGACTGGTTAATCGGAATAAACGGAACAAGAGCTGTCACTATCAAGAGAAACAAGGCGAGCAGTCGGCAAGTTTCCACCGTTGGTCGTGTGCAGACCCCCACCCTATCCCTGGTAATAGAAAGAGAACATCAAATTCAAGCATTTGAGCCCCAGACCTTTCACAATATTCGTGCGAATTTCGAGATAGCAAACGGAGTATATCAAGGCATTTATCAAAAACCAGATTTCAAAAAAGACCCAGACAACGATCGTGACCGCGTCGACAGAATTTGGGACAAAGACTTGGCGGAATCTATTTTTGAAACAGTCGAAAAAGCAAGTTTTTGCCAAGTTTCGGAGAGCAAAAAACGGTCGAAGCAAAGTTCTGCCCGGCTCTACGATTTAACCACACTACAACGCGAAGCAAATCGTTTGCACAGTCTACCTGCCAGTCGAACTCTTCAAATTGCTCAGGCTCTTTACGAAAGACATAAAGTCATCACTTATCCCCGTACCGACTCTAAAGCTCTACCAGAAGATTATGTTCCGACGTGCACTGAATTGTTAAAGCGTGTTTCTGGCGACTTACAACCTTACGCCCACAAAGTTTTAGACAAAAATTGGATAAACCCCAAAGACAAACGAGTATTTAATGACAAACAGATAAGTGATCACTTTGCGATTATTCCAACATCAAACAGCCCGCAAAAACTCGATGCAATGGAGTTAAAGATTTATAATCTTATACTTAAACGTTTTATTGCAGTTTTTTACCCTCCTGCCGAGTGGGATATAACCACGCGGATAACTGAAGTTTCAGACCATTCCTTTAAAACAGAAGGCAAAGTTTTAGTGGATCCGTCTTGGTTGTCTATTTATGGAAAAGATCAAGGTGGTGAAGATACACTCCCTGCACTTTCTCCAGAACAAGATAAGGAAGTAAAACTACTTGATTCCGAATTAATTAGCGACGAAACAAAGCCTCCTCCTCGTTACAACGAGGCCACGCTTCTCTCTGGTATGGAAGGTGCGGGAAAGCATGTGGATGATGAAGAATTAGCAGAGGCCCTTAAAGAAAAAGGCTTAGGCACCCCAGCCACGCGGGCTTCCACGATCGAACATTTAATCAAAGAAAAATATTTGAGGCGGGAAGGTACCGAACTTTTCCCTAGCCTTAAAGCCGAAGATCTATTCCAGTTTTTACATGCTGCTGGAGTGGAGGTTCTTACCAGTCCGGCAATGACTGGGGAATGGGAACAAAAACTTCGCATGATTGAAGATGGCAAAATGTCCAGAGCTACCTTCATGGAAGGAATTTCGTCCATGACCAAAGATTTTGTGGAAAAGACGACAGGCTTTGATGAGACCAAAGCATCACTAAAGGAAACAAACCTACATTCCCCTATTGATGAACAACCACTATTCGAGGGACTCAACAGTTACCAGAATGAATCCGGAGATTTTAAAATATCCAAAAACATAGCTGGTCGACGTCTGACCGTTGAAGAAGTGGGGATTTTACTTAAAGATAAACGGGTCGGTCCTTTGGATGATTTCATCGCAAAAACTGGCAAAAGATTCTCGGCGATGTTAAAAATGGAAGACGATTTCAAAATCTCCTTTCTTTTTGACAACTCAAAAAATGAACAGGAAGAGTCAATAGAGAAGGAGATGATCAAAACCGCTCCAGTACTTGTTGATTGTCCTTTATGCAAAGGATCCATTCGACAAACAGACCTCTCGTTTATCTGCTCGGACAATAAAAGAGTTTCCGATGATGGTACCTGTAATTTTAGAATTACCCGTAAACTTTTAGATAAAGAAATCCCGATTGAAGAACTAAAGAAATTAGTCGTTGATAAAAAGACTGGTCTAATCAAGGGGTTTATTTCAAGAAGGACTAAAAGACGTTTTGATGCTAATTTAATATTAAAAGATAACGGATCAATCGGCTTTGAATTTCCACCAAGAAAGAAAAAATCTGCCTGAGTATTTTATCTATTATGCCGATTTTTAAATACTTGGTATTAAATAAAGATAATACCCAGGAGTTTATTGAAGTGGAGCAATCATTAACAGATGCTCCTCTTGTTAAACATCCATTTACCGGTAAACCTATAAAGAGAATAATTGATTCCCCGTCACTTACTCTTAGGCATTCTAGCTTAAGGGAAAATAAAATATTATCTGCTGATAATTTACAAAAGCATGGTTTTTCAGTTTTAGAAAAAAACGAATCAACTGCTAAGTATGTTCAAACGATTGGAGATAATCTGGATTTAGAAGAAAATTCATGAGCTCCGCCAAAGAAAGAATTGCCAAACCTAAATGGTTAAGAGCTAAATTACCATCCGGTCCTGAATACGGTAAGGTAAGAACTCTTGTAGACGAGAACCAACTCCAC
The DNA here is from genome assembly GCA_018607205.1 of Opitutales bacterium. Taxonomy (GTDB): domain Bacteria; phylum Verrucomicrobiota; class Verrucomicrobiia; order Opitutales; family Seribacteraceae; genus Chordibacter; species Chordibacter forsetii. The sequence goes on from JABBBW010000096.1 coordinate 13,008, forward strand.
ACGGTTTGCCAGAGTGCTCAATGCCCAAACATGGGTGAATGCTGGTCTCGAGGAACTGCAACCTTGATGATTCTTGGTAATGTCTGTACTCGAGCCTGCTCTTTTTGTGCCGTACAGACAGGAAAACCTACCGAACTTGACCTAGCAGAACCTCCACGTGTTGCAGATGCAGTTGCTAAAATGGGGCTTAAGCACTGCGTACTCACATCTGTGGCACGGGATGACCTCCCAGATGGAGGGGCAAAAGTATGGGCTGCTACAATTCGAGCGGTAAGATACCGTAATCCAAACACCGCGATTGAAGTTTTAGTTCCTGATTTTAAAGGAGATTTTAAAAGCCTGGATATCGTATTGAACGCCAATCCAAATATTTTTAATCATAATTTGGAAACTGTCGAACGCCTACAGCGCCCAATCCGAAAATCTGCTCACTACCAAAGAAGTCTCGATGTCCTAGCCCATGCAAAAAGCCGGGAATTTCCAATCAAATCAGGTATTATGCTTGGACTTGGAGAAAAGGAAGCAGAAATAAGGCAGGCCCTCAAGGATTTAGCAAGTATTGGCCTTAATGTTCTTACACTTGGGCAATACCTGCAACCCAGTAAAGAGTACGCCCCGATTGACCGTTGGGTTACCCCTGATGAATTCGATAATTGGAAAGACGAAGCTCATAAACTTGGTATTGAAGTAGTTGAATCAGGTCCTCTTGTTCGTTCGTCTTATCATGCAGACGAACAATCTGATCGATATTCTAAACAATCCAAGCTTCCCCAAGTATCTGGTTAAGGATTGTTCTTCAATTTGCTAATCCAATAACCAAGATTCTTTTTGTTTTAAGGCAAAAAGAAAAGGCGTTCTCCGAGGAGAACGCCTTTTCAAAGAAATCGTAAGATAAAACCTTACATCATACCATGATCGTGACCATGTCCAGCAGGAGCAGCTGCCTCCTTTTCAGGAATGTCTGTAATCATGCAGTCGGTTGTTAATAGAAGACCAGAAACGGAACCAGCGTTTTGTAATGCAGTTCTTGTAACCTTGGTTGGATCTACAACCCCGGCTTTGATCAAATCTTCGTATTTGTCTGTAGCTACATTGTAACCATTGCCTGATTTTGACTTAAGTACTTGTTGAACAACCAAGGAACCTTCGACCCCAGCGTTGTCACAAAGTTTACGCAAAGGAGCTTCAATTGCTCGAAGAACAATGCTTGCACCAATTTGCTCATCACCCTCAAGAGCATCAGCAGCTTTTTGAATAGCATTTTTGGCACGGAGTAATGCAACACCACCACCAGGAAGAATACCTTCTTCAACTGCTGCACGGGTTGCATGTAATGCATCTTCAACACGAGCTTTCTTTTCCTTCATTTCAGGCTCTGTGGCAGCACCAACACTTATTACAGCAACTCCACCAGCTAACTTAGCCAAGCGTTCCTGTAATTTTTCACGATCGTAGTCGGAAGTAGTCTCTTGAATCTGACGACGGATTTGCTTAACGCGTCCTTGGATATCAGAAGCTTTTCCTGCACCTTCAACGAGAACAGTGTTTTCTTTATCAACAGATACACGCTTTGCTTGTCCAAGGTCAGCAAGTTGAACATTTTCCAACTTAATACCAAGATCCTCGGTAAGACAACGTCCGCCGGTTAAGATTGCTAAGTCACGAAGCATTTCTTTACGACGATCTCCAAAACCAGGAGCCTTAACTGCACATGCATTAAGCGTACCACGTAATTTATTGACCACGAGAGCGGCAAGAGCTTCTCCCTCAACATCTTCAGCGATGATAAGAAGGGGTTTACCTTGCTTAGAAACCAACTGGAGAAGAGGAAGCAAATCACTTAGAGCACTGATTTTCTTCTCGTGAATGAGAATGTAACAGTCATCTAACGCAGCTTCCATTGTGTCATTATTCGTGCAGAAGTAAGGACTTAAGTATCCCTTGTCAAACTGCATACCTTCAACGACATCCAAGGTTGTCTCGATGCTTTTAGCTTCTTCTACGGTAATCGTTCCGTCTTTGCCCACTTTGTCCATTGCATCTGCAATGATAACACCGATTTCGTCATCCCAGTTGGCAGAAACGGTAGCTACTTGGCGAACTTCTTCGCGGTCAGAAACCTTTTTGCTGTCACGTAAGAGTTTGGCAACTCCAGCTTCAACAGCCTTGTCGATTCCACGTTTCATGTAGACAGGGTTTGCACCAGCTGCCACATTCTTCAATCCTTCGCGATAGATGGAATGAGCCAAAACAGTGGCCGTAGTTGTTCCATCGCCAGCAAGGTCAGATGTTTTAGATGCTACTTCACGAACCATTTGAGCACCCATATTTTCGTAGGGATCTTCAAGGTCGATTTCTTTGGCCACGGTCACACCATCCTTGGTGACTGTTGGAGAACCAAACTTTTTGTCGATTAAGACATTACGACCCTTAGGTCCTAGCGTTACGCTGACTGCATCAGCAAGTGTCGACACGCCTTTAAGAACTTTCTTGCGGGCGGCTTCGTCGAATAAGATTTGTTTAGCCATAATTACTTTTTAGTTTTTAGAAATTTATGATTTGCGATTAGATTCAAGCTACAATTCCGAGGATATCTTCCTCGCGAAGGATCTTGTATTCAACATCATCGACCTTCACATCGGTTCCGCCGTACTTACTGATTAAAACTTTGTCTCCCTTTTTAACTTGAAAAGGAACGTCGTTACCGGCGTCATCCTTTTTTCCTGTTCCTAGGGCTACAACTTCCGCTTCCTGCGGCTTTTCCTTTGCTGAATCGGGGATAATGATCCCGCCTTTAATTTGCTCGTCTTCATCGACTTGCTTGACGAGTACACGATCTCCCAACGGAGTGATTTTTGGTTTGCTCATATTCCTTTGTTTTTTGGGTTGGTTTAGATATTAATGATTAACGGTTGGAAAGGCAGTATTTCTGACTGTTTTCCGAAATTATGACTATTCACTAGGATTTTTTCTTGTCGTCATTTTCATCGTCTACGACTTCAAAATCAGCATCAACAATGTCATCTTCTTTTGATTTATTGTCGCCGCTTGATTGAGATTGAGCTGCCGCAGCGGCCGCTGGGTCGGTGGCACCACCACCCGCTTGGGCAGCTAGTTTAGCCAATTCCTCAAAGCCTTTCTCAAGTTTTTCCTTAGCTTCTTTTATAGCAGAGGTTGTTGATGATTGATCGTCCAAAACTTTTTTGGCATCTGCCAACATATCATCGGTCATCTTCTTTAACTCATCCGTAGCCTTGTCGCCAAGATCAGTAAGTTGCTTTTCACATTGATATACTAAAGAGTCCAAATCATTCCGAGTCTGCACGGCTTCTTTTTTCTCTTTGTCTTGATCGGCAAATTTTTCAGCTTCTTTCTTAAGCCTATCCACTTCATCATCATCCATGCTTGAAGAACCAGAGATAGTTATTTTTTGATCTTTCCCTGTATCCTTATCTTTTGCGGTTACATTAAGAATACCGTTAGCATCGATATCAAAAGTCACTTCAACTTGAGGCGTTCCACGAGGTGCAGGCCGGATTCCATCAAGTTTGAATGTACCCAAGGTCTTATTGTCTTGAGACATTGAACGCTCACCTTGAAGAACCACGATATCCACAGCAGGCTGGTTATCTGCAGCGGTCGAGAAAACTTGAGACTTCTTAGTAGGTATGGTCGTATTGCGCTCGATCATCGGAGTGGAAACAGCACCGGCAGTTTCAATCCCCAAGGTCAATGGCGTTACATCCAAGAGCAAAACATCGTTAACATCACCTTTTAACACTGCACCTTGGATAGCAGCTCCGATGGCAACCACTTCGTCAGGATTTACCCCTTGGTTGGGGTCTTTACCACCCAATTCTTTAGCGATCTCGACAACACGAGGGCTCCGGGTCATTCCACCTACTAAAACTAGGTTGCCTACCTCACCAATACTTAACCCTGAATCTTCTAAACAGGATTTGAACGGATTTTTAGTACGCTCGTAAAGATCGTCACAAATTTGCTCTAGCTTAGACCGGCTGAAAGTAACATTTAAGTGCTTTGGACCCGATGAGTCCGCCGTAATAAATGGAAGGTTAATATCGGTGGATTGGGAAGACGACAGAGCCATTTTAGCTTTTTCAGCTTCTTCTTTAAGACGCTGCATAGCCATAGCATCGCCAGAGAGATCTATCCCCTGTTCTTTTTTAAAATCATCTACCAACCAATTGATAATCTTGTCGTCCCAATTGTCACCACCAAGCTGAGTATCTCCATTGGTTGCTTTTACTTCAAAAACTCCGTCTGCAATTTCCAATACGCTTATATCAAATGTTCCACCTCCTAAATCATAGACCGCGATGGTTTCCTCACCCTTTTTATCCAAGCCATAAGCAAGTGAAGCAGCAGTGGGTTCATTAATTATTCTCATGACCTCCAATCCCGCAATTGCCCCCGCATCTTTGGTTGCCCGACGTTGATCGTCATTAAAATAGGCAGGGACAGTTATCACTGCCTGAGTAACAGGTTCTCCCAAATATGCTTCGGCATCAGCTTTTAGCTTACCTAAAACCATGGAAGCAATTTGTTCGGGCATAAAAGTTTCGGTTTTACCATCAATCTCACATTCGATAACAGCGGCACCATTCTTGCCTTCTATAACCTTAAAAGGAAGTGTGCTCACTTCGTCCTTAATTTCTTCGAATTTGCGCCCGATCAACCTCTTGGCTGAATAAATGGTGTTGTGTGGATTTGTAACTGCCTGTCTCTTGGCGGCCTGGCCAACAATACGCTCTCCCGTTTTGGAAAAAGCAACAATCGATGGAGTTGTGCGATTACCCTCGGAATTGGGAATTACCTTAGGCTCGCCTGCTTCCATTACCGCCATGCATGAATTACTTGTACCTAAATCTATACCTAATATTTTACTCACGGTAATTTTACTGCACCTTCCGTGCCCACTCAAAAATAATCATTAAATCACTGAATAACAATTACTTCTGATAAAAGAAATGTTTAATGGGCGAATAATAAAGAATAAACTGTGACAGGGTGGCTCAAATCATGACACAGCATTGACACGCTGTGACACCAATAATTGAAAGCTATTTCCCAACTTCAGTCTGTTCATCCAGAGTATCCAAAATCTCCATTACCCGATTACCGCGCTCGATCCCTAAGTCTCTAACAAATTGAAGTTTCGGCGAGTATTTCAAAATGACATATTTACTAACCACTCCTCGGATTTCACCAGCGTGTTTGCGAAAGAACTGTTGAGCTTCACGAGCACTCAAATCATCTCCCACAACCGAATAGGCAACGGTAGCGTTGCGTAAATCTGCAGCTACATCTACAGAGGTTATTGTCCACCTTACAGTCTCAGCACCATACCTGGTACTTAAGTAATTACCGATTTCTCTTTTGACCAATTCATTGACCCTAGCTAATCGCAGGCTCATAGGATACAAATTTAAAAATTACAGCTTTGGGCGGATCTTATCGATTTCAAAAGTCTCGATAACATCTCCTTCTTCATATTTGTCGAAGGAATCTAAACGCATACCACATTCAAAACCTGCTTTTACTTCGGTCACATCATCTTTGAATCGGCGTAATGTATCAATTTTCCCCTCAGCAATAACTTCTCCAGAGCGGACCAATCGAGCACCTTTATTTCGGGTAATGACACCTTCCATAATCATGCAACCAGCAACCGCCCTGCTTTTACTGATACGAAATACCTGACGAACTTCAGCACGACCAGTCTTATTTTCGACTAGTTCTGGTTCAAGCAATTCGGACATGTTTTCTTTAACCAAGTCAATGAGCTGGTAAATAATACTGTTATGGTAAAGTTGAACGCCCAAATGCTTGGCTTCACCCATAACTCCATTTTCCAATTTTACATTAAAAGCCAAAATATCAGCATTAGATGTATTGGCCATTTTGACATCATTTTTGGTAACCTGTCCAACATCTGAATGAATAATTTCAAGGAGTACCTTATCGCTTTCGATTAAATTAAGCGAATCTTTCAACGCTTCGACAGAACCTCGGACATCACCCTTAATTATAACGCGATAAGCGGTTGATTTACTCTTACTTATGGCAGCAAAAAGAGCATCCACAGCGGCAGTGTTTTCGGAATCACCAGTTTCTCCTACAGACTCTTCAATAGTTTCCTCAACCGGAATAGCTAAAAGTTTCTTTTCCATGACAGCGTGTTCATCAGCTTCACGCCTGGCAACTCGCTCATTTTTCACTCCCTTACAAATTGCTCCACAATCAGGAACTTCCGACCAACCTAAAACATTTACCGGGGTGGAAGGAGGAGCCGATTTAAGCTTATTGCCCTGATCATCTATTAAAGCCTTAACCTTACAATATACAGAACCGCAATGGAATGAATCGCCGATTTTGAGAGTTCCTTTTTGAACGATTACCGTTGCTGTGGGACCTCTTCCCACTTCCATACGGGCTTCGATTACTATAGCTTCAGTAATCGCAGATGGATTGGCCTTAAGTTCCATTAACTCCGCCTGCAACAAAACCATATCAAGAAGTTCTTCGATATTTTCTCCTTTAAGAGCAGAAATGGGAACAGTAACAACATCTCCACCCCAGTCTTCAGCAGGAATGGAACGCTCCTGCATTTGAGTTTTAACCTTATCAATATCAGCACCTTTTGAATCTGTCTTATTGATGGCAACCATAAGAGATGATTGAGAACGCTGGGCGAACTTTAGAGCTTCCTCTGATTGAGGCATAAAGCCATCATCGGCGGCGACCACCAATATACTAACATCCGTAAGGTTAGCTCCACGTTCACGAATCTTGGAGAAAGCCGCGTGGCCAGGAGTGTCAAGAAAAGTGATTTTTTGACCGTTGTGGTCAATTTGATAAGCACCGACATGCTGAGTAATGCCTCCTGCCTCACCATCAACCACGTTTGCTTTGCGAATTGTATCGAGCAAAGTGGTTTTGCCATGGTCTACATGACCAAGGATACAAACGATAGGTGGACGAGGTTCTAGGAACTTTTCGTCACTTTCATCAACCACTTCCTTAATTTTCTTCGGCTTGGGCTCAGTTTTTTCTCCACGATGACGAATTTCTAAATCAAAACCTTTGGTTTTCGCGACCTTACTGGCGACATCTTCTTCGATTGCTTGGTTCATGGAGGCAAAAATGCCCATTTCCATGAGTTCAGAGATCAACTGAAAAGGTTTGAGTCCAATCAAACCAGCAAAATCTCTGACGACAATCGGAGGTTTAACAATAATCAAATTGCCTTCAACGATTCCCCCTGAATCATCTGGGATCGGAGTGCTTGGCGGGGATGGCAAAGACGGCTGAGCAGGGGATGGTGGCGAAGGTACTACCGCTGCTTGCTTGACTGGTGGCGGGGGTAAGCTTGGAGCAGCTCCAGCAGTTTCAGGCTCGGGAGGTAAGACCGGTTTGGCAGGGCTTGGTTCACTCGAAACTTCCTGTTCGTCAGCAAGAGCAGCCTTGGCTTCAAGTTCCGCTCTTTCTTTATCTTCTTTTTCGCGATCTAAATCCTTCTTGGTTTTAACAAAAGGAACAGCCTTAGATTCTTCTGTAGACTCCTTTGTTTCTTCAACTTGAGGCGAATTCACTTCAACCACTTCAGGTGCTTCCTTCTTAAACTCTTCAATCAAGGACTGGGCAGTGATATTGTCGATCGTAGAAGAAGCACTTTTAATCTCATATCCACGTTCTGCCAATAATTCAATGACCTCCTTGCTGGTTTTATTGGTCTCTTTGGCTATCGCGTGAATTCTTACACTCATAAATTCTTACAGTCTTGCTCTTAGGTACTAAATTAGGATTCGGGTTGTTCGGAAGGAGTCGGAGAGGAAACCTTCTCTAAAATGTGTAGAGCAGTAGGCTCATCAAAACCCAGACCGATTAAATCAGTTTGAGTAACACCTTCAAAAGCCTCAGGACTGACTAATCCGAAAGCAACCAGGCGATCAGCAACCTCGAACTTAATCCCTACTGAAGTAAGTCCCTCAGCTGCTTTCGTTTTACGCTCATCAAAACCTACTTCCTTAACGACTACCTTACCAATGTCTAATTTCCATCCGAGCAACCTGGATGTTAAGCGAGCATTAATACCTTTCCTGCCAATAGCTACGGAAAGGTCGTCTTCTTTAACTTCGAAATACATGCGTCGCTTGTCCCTGTCTAAGTTGACATTTTGGGGAACCGCGGGCTTAAGCGCTTCGACTAATTGTTCAACTGGATCTTCAAACCAACGAACAATATCTACTTTCTCACCATTCATTTCACGAACAATGCTTTTAACACGACCTCCCCGTGCACCTACACAGGCACCAACCGGATCGACTTTAGGATCGGTGCTTTTCACACAAACTTTTGTACGGTATCCAGGTTCTCTTGCCATGGCCGCTAAAGTGACGGTGCCATCTGCAATTTCGGAAACTTCCATTTCAAAAAGCTTGCGAACAAAATTGAGACTGGAACGACTAAGAATTAGTTCCGGACCTCGCCCTTGTTGTTCAAGTTTTATGAGTAGGCAACGAATGCGCTCACCTGGCACCCAGTCTTCTCCTGGTGCCTGTTCACGCCAAGGTAATAGAGCTTCAGCTTTACCCACTTCCACAATCAGATCGCCTCGTTCTTTGCGCCGAACAGTACCGGTAACAAGATTGCTTACCTGATCTCGGAATTCATCATAAATATGCTCTTTCTCGAATTGCCGAAGCCTTTGCTTGATTGCTTGTTCAGCAGTTTTTGCTGCAATTCGTCCAAGGTAGGCAGGATCCATTTCCCGTTCAACAATGTCCCCAACTTGAGGATTGTCTGCATAAAGCCTAGCTTTGTCTAAATGGATCTCGCGAGCTGTGTCAGATACAGATTCCACAACCTCAAGTAAAGTCCAAGCCTGAAGAGCTCCACTTTTCTGGTTAATCTCCACCTTGACTTCACTGGGTTCGGAATTGGCACCACCGCGTTCAGCGGCGGCTTTCACCGCGTTTTCGATCGTGGCAATCATGTCGGGACGACTGATGCCCTTTTCTTTCTCCATGTATTCAAGGACTGCGAGAATTTCGCTGCTCATGGGCTGGATATTGTAATTGGTTAATTGATATAAAAAAGGACGAGCAAAGTGCCCGCCCCCTATGGACTAGACTATAATGAAGGTTTTCAAGATATCAGGAAGCTTATTTTTGTCAACGCATACATACTCATCTTAAGACGGATACTTTTTCCTCTTTGCAGGAACCCTCACATCGATTAGAACTAATCGTCTTTTTGATGAATACCATACACTTCACTAATCTACCCGGAGACGGTATCGGGACCGAAGTCATGTCTGTTGCCCTTAAGGTTTTGGAAAAAACCGGCAAGGCACACAATTTTTCTTGTGAGACCACTTGCCACGATGTGGGTGGAATCGGCATAGATAATCATGGAACAGCCCTACCTGAATCTACTCTAAAAGCCTGCCAAGCAGTAGATGCCATCCTTTTCGGCTCTGTGGGAGGTCCAAAGTGGGAAAGCCTACCCCCAAAGGAACAACCTGAAAGGGCAGCCCTCCTTCCACTTAGAAAGGCATTTGAATTATTTGCCAATTTACGCCCCGGTAACCTCTTTCCCGAATTGGCTGACTTGTCCCCTCTACGATCTGATGTAGCCAGTGCAGGTATTGATGTCCTCTGCGTACGCGAACTCACAGGCGGTATTTATTTTGGGCAACCGAAGAGCACTCGTACTCTCGAAGATGGACAAAAAGAAGCGATCGACACTATGGTATATCGGTCCGGAGAGATTGAACGTATCACAGAAGTGGCAGTACGGGCAGCTGCTCTACGAGGAAAAAAAATATGCTCGGTCGATAAAGCAAACGTTCTAGAGACATCTGTTCTTTGGAGGCAGACGGTTGTTGATTGTGTGAAAAACCTGGACCCAACCATCGAGCTCTCTCACATGTATGTTGATAACGCCGCGATGCAATTGGTCAGAAACCCCAATCAATTCGATGTTTTACTTACAGAAAATATGTTTGGAGATATCCTTTCAGATGAACTCGCGGTAATTTGTGGATCATTGGGCATGCTTGCATCTGCCAGTTTAGGTACTGGGAAAAATTCGACGGGACATCCTTACGGCTTGTACGAACCGGCGGGAGGCACCGCCCCAGACATCGCTGGTCAAGGACTGGCCAATCCTTGTGCCCAAGTCCTAAGTGCAGCTCTCATGCTCCGTTACAGTTTTGGAATGGAGAACGCTGCCCAAGCAATTGAAAATGCAGTCAAGGAAACGATTCGCTCTGGATTGCGTACCGGAGATATTGCTCAGGGAGGAACACCAGTCTGCACAGAGGAAATGGGAAATGCCATCCTTTCAAGAATCATTTAAAAAATAAGCTATCTACCAAGAATGAAAGCCACCGACATCAGGAAATCATTTCTTGATTTTTTTGCCTCCAAAAACCATAAGATTGTCTCCTCTGCGTCCTTGCTTCCAGAATCGCCTAACTTATTGTTTACCAACGCGGGAATGAATCAATTTGTTCCCTATTTCCTTGGGGATCAGCAGGCATCAAGCTCTAGGATATCAGACACCCAGAAATGTATCCGAGCAGGAGGAAAGCACAACGATTTAGAAGATGTTGGGTTGGACACCTACCACCATACTTTTTTCGAGATGTTGGGTAATTGGTCGTTTGGCGACTACTTTAAAAAAGAAGCCATCGAATGGGCGTGGGAACTTTTGGTAGATGTATGGAAATTCCCCCCGGAGCGTCTCTATGCCACTGTTTATAAGCCAGGTGTTGGAGACCCGGCAGATTTTGACCAGGAGGCTCATGATTTGTGGTCGGAAATTTTCCAGAAGGCAGGACTTGATCCATCTATTCATGTGGTTACGGGCGGAAAAAAAGACAATTTTTGGATGATGGGGGAAACCGGCCCGTGTGGTCCCTGCTCTGAACTCCATCTCGATTTAACTCCCAATGGAGACAGCGGAGGAAAACTAGTCAATGCGGACTCCCACTTGTGTATCGAAATCTGGAATCTAGTATTTATTCAGTTCAATGCTGACAAGCGAGGAACATTCTCACCGCTTGGATCCAAGCATGTGGATACTGGGATGGGCTTTGAACGGGTAGCCGCGGTAATTCAGGCCACCAAACAATTTACTGATTTTTCCAAGCCCGCTTCGAATTACGATACCGATGTTTTTTCTCCGCTTTTTCAAAAACTGGAAGAAATGTCAGGAATGAGTTACCAATCTACCCTGCCCAATAACGGCAAACCGACTGAAGGACAGGAAGAAACAGATGTCGCATTTCGGGTAATTGCTGATCATTTACGTGCCCTATCTTTTTCCATTGCCGATGGAATACTACCCGGAAATAGCGACCGGAATTATGTCCTTCGGCGAATTCTTCGAAGAGCAGTTCGCTACGGAAGAACCCTGGGGTTCACGGATCCATTTTTTTATAAATTAGTACCAGTATTAGTTGATCAAATGGGAGAGTTTTTCCCGGAACTTACTGAAAGAAAAGAACTAATCGAAAAGACTCTCCGATCGGAAGAAGAATCATTTAACAAAACCCTTGATCGAGGAATTGAACTATTTTCTCGTGAAACCAAGGGAATGCAGGCAGGCCAAGCCTTATCCGGCAAATTTGCGTTCAAGTTGTACGATACTTTCGGGTTCCCTATTGACCTAACGGAATTAATGGCCAGGGAGCGCGGCTTAACCATCGATCATCAAGAATTCGAGGCCCAGATGGACGCTCAAAGAAAGCGAGCCCGCAAAGCTCACAAATCGGTCGATATTCTCGTCTCTGAGAGCTCAGATTGTGCAGATTCGACGATTTTTACTGGGTACGATCTTTCCTGCCTCAATGATTTTTCAGCCACCTGTATTGATTGGATCGAGCAAGAAGATAAAAAGTACCTTGTGCTCGACCAATCCCCTTTTTACGCGGAAATGGGCGGACAAATGTCAGATACGGGAACAGCTCATTTTGAGGGTACTTCCCTCAAGGTTAAACATGTGGCAAAAGACTCAAATGGTCGCTTCCTTCACCAAGTTGATGGCCACTCAGGGGCCAGCGAGGTAATTGGAAAGGCTTTTTCGCTAACGGTCGACCTAGCCAAGAGACTTGCAATACAAAGACACCATACTGCCACTCATATTCTCCATTGGGCTCTGCGCGAAGTGCTTGGTGATCATGTTCGACAAGCCGGTTCTCTCGTACAGCAAGATCGTTTACGTTTTGATTTCTCTCACTTCGAAGCGGTTTCAGAGGAAGAGTTGCAAACGATAGAACGAATTTCCAATGAAAAGCTTTTACTCAATGAGCAAGTTAAGACCTATGAAATCCCCTTTTCAGAAAAACCTGATGGTGTAATTGCTTTTTTTGGAGATAAATATGGTGAATTGGTCCGGGTAGTCGATCTCGGCGGATGGAGCCAGGAATTGTGCGGAGGCACTCATGTCCAAACCGGTGGAGAAATTGGATCAATCCGCGTGATTTCCGAATCTGCGATTTCTGCCGGTACCCGGCGTTTAGAAGCAGTGGCTGGGCTCTCAGCTTACCAATGGACAGATGAGCGCGTTAATGGCTACAACCAATTACTTAAACGCTTGGGCTGTCAACCCCATGAACTTGACGGCAGGATTGATCAGATGCAGGGCAAGGTAAAGAATTTGGAGAAACAACTGCGTTCAATTGAGCAAAAAGGACAGTCAGGAATCGCCGATGGACTCATTAACTCTGCCAAAGAACGGGATGGAATAAAAATCATAACCGGAAAAGTTACCAACCTCGCTCCCAACGACCTCCGTGCCCTTACCGCACAAATTAATAAAAGATGTGCCCCTTCGGTGGTTCTTCTTGCTTCCGAAAAAGAAGGGAAGTGCTCAATGGTTTGTATCTGTTCTTCGCAAGCGGTTGAGTCCGGGCATAAAGCAGGAACTTACCTGGCCGAACTCTCCGATAAATTGGGTGGTAAAGGTGGGGGTAAACCCGATTTTGCCATGGGGGGTGCTGCTGCGAACAAGGGTTTGAACGAGGCCTTAGCATCGCACTCGCTAAACACCTGAATTCAGCCATCTTTTGAGGTTGCGAATATTGCTCCCCCCCACCCTAGCTGGGTGTGTTCAGCGAAACGCCATACCTGCCAAGATTGAACTGGAAAAGGAAACGGGCGACCGTTTACCTCCTGAAAAATGTGAGATGGAAGACTTGGCAGGATTACCTGACGCCGAGCGCTCCGCCCTGTTTGCACTTTCCCAATGGTGCGGAGGAAAACTTTCCTCTTTTTTTCAACTCGATTTAGGGCAAGCCCACGAACTGCTCAAACTGTTGGATCGGATCGAGTGTTTTTACCCGGCAAATTCTCCAGACTCCTCCATCCCTTGGATCGAATCTGGACTCGAAGGAGTAAGCGAATACCTGAATCCTCCTGAATCCAAGCAGCCGCGAAAAGTTCGTGAAATCACCAGCGTGAATGATCCCATTTCCGAAGAAAGCCCAGTAGCCGATTTGCCTGAATATAATGGACCTCCTATCGAGGTGGAAGGTTCGACCGAATATTTACGGATTATCCTGCCAAGTTCCGAACACCCTAGTCATTCAGAAGTTTTGAGATTGCTCAGGGAGTGGAGTTTTATCCGTGATCGCTCGCACAGGCACTGGTGGTGGTTAAGAGATGCATCCAAGGTACTGGACTTTTTAGCATCGCACCAAGAAGAACTCGATCTTGATTACGATGCGGTCTTCACTGAGAATTTTCGAAAACTTACCTCTTCAATCAAACATGCGGTCCTGCGAATCAATGCCAAGGAAAGCGGTGAACTTATTGAGGTTGAGTCCAGAATTGAAGCAGGAGATGCTCCAATTGAGGAAATTGAACATGCGTTGGCAACCGGGCGAAATCATTTCAAACATGGAAACCTTACCTTTTTGTTAACCAAAGAACTGCGTGAAAAAACCGCACATGTACAAAGGCAGGCATCCGGACAAACTGACAGCCCTTTGCTTGCCCAATCTTCTCACTGTGTTTCCCGCTTTCAATCAACAACTCTGGAAACTTTTTTAGCGGAAGCCGACCCCCGCTTTCGTCCGCCTGCTCAATGGAAAAAACGCGGCCTAGCTCTGCGGGACCTCTCTTCCCTAAACTCGCCTATCCCCAAAGACGGTTTGGAAAAAATTCTCAGGCCTTATCAAATTATTGGAACAGCCTGGATGCTTCATTTGTTTGACCATGGTCTTGGAGGTATCCTTGCGGATGAAATGGGCTTGGGTAAAACGCTGCAAACTCTTGCCTTTTTATCATGCCTTAGAAAACGAGGGGGCCCGGTTAAAACATCTCTCGTTATCTGCCCTGCCTCTTTGGTAGAAAACTGGAAGCGAGAAGCCATCCGTTTTTGTCCGTCCTTTCAGGTATACTCTCACCACGGCTCTAACCGAGCGACCACCCCATCTTTCCTGGGCAAATTCGACCTTATTATTACCTCTTACGGCACGCTTTCTCGAGACCTTGAAATGTTCAGGGATTTTCCCTTTCTCTGTGTGATTGGCGACGAAGCACAACACCTTAAAAACAGACGAACTCAAAACGCCAAGGCCACGGCATCCCTTACATCTGAGGGGCGTATGCTTCTCACAGGTACTCCAATCGAAAACAGTGTATCCGACCTTCTTTCCCTCTTGGAATTTCTTCTTCCCGGCGCTAATCCCCGACTACCTGAAGGCACCAGGGGAGACGAAAGAGTTTGGCACGAACAAAGAATTCTTAAACAGGCAGCCCCCTACCTACTGCGCCGATCCAAACGGGAAGTTGCTCCAGAACTTCCAGAGAAAATCGAACAGGTGCTCTACCTTGATCTGACCCAGGACCAAAAAGATTGCTATGAACAAGTCAGAAGGTCAGCCGAAAGCGAACTAGATAAGATGGCAGATTCAGGGGCCAGTGAAGGAGCAATGCGTATGAAAACGCTGACTCAACTCCTTCGCCTTCGCCAAACCTGTTGCGACCCCCGATTGGTTAATCCGGATTTGGAAACTTATCGATCATGCAAAATGAACGCCTTTCGAGAACTGCTTTACAACTGCCTTGAAGGAGGTCACCGCATGTTGGTTTTCTCTCAATTCGTTCAAGTGCTTAAATTGCTCAAGGCTGAACTTCAATCCGCTGATCTGCCCTTTTGTTATCTTGATGGTTCAACTACCGATCGCATGGCTCAAGTCGATCGTTTTCAAGAAGACGAATCCATCCCGGTATTCCTGATTTCCCTCAAGGCTGGAGGCACTGGTTTAAACCTTACGGCGGCAGATGTGGTGGTTCATTTTGATCCATGGTGGAATCCGGCCGCTGAAGCTCAAGCCACAGACAGGGCACATCGAATTGGCCAAGATAAACAAGTTAATGTCTACAAATTTATCACTACAGGAACCGTGGAAGAAAAAGTACTAGAACTGCAAAAAGGAAAAAGGAAGTTACTCGAACAAGTATTTGATGAATCAGAAGCCGCTAATTTAAAACTTTCTGTTCAAGATTTAAGGGAGTTAATCTAGGTTTTATGCCTATTTTATTTTCATCCTGAAAACCAAATAAGCGTAAATTTATTTTCGGCTGCCAAACAAGGCTGAACCGACCCGAATCATCGTGCTGCCAGCAGCAATAGCATGAAACAAATCATCAGACATACCCATGGATAGTTCATCCAAGCTTACCCCATGGCTTTCCTGTAATGATTGGCGTAGATCAGCCAATTGATCAAAACATTTCCGGGCGACCGATGGATCTTCGGGCGAATAAGGTGCAATCGTCATCAAACCTTCAATTAGAAGGTGGGAAGATTTCAAGATTTCATCGAGAGCAAAGGCTGACTCTTCAATTTTAAATCCGTATTTGGCCGGATCGTTTCCAGCATTTACCTGTAGGAGTATGGCCATGGGATGATTAATTTTCTCTGCAGCTGCCTGAACCTTACGAATTAATTTCAAAGAATCCAAAGTTTGTATGCGGGCAAATCTCCCCACCACCTGATTGACCTTATTACTTTGCAAGTGTCCGATTAATTCCCAATCCACTCCTTCGATTTGCTTCTGTTTAATGGCAGCTTCCTGGACTCGGTTCTCACCAACCCGATTAATGCCCGACGAAACACAGTGCTCAACCGCATCAACCGGCCAGTTTTTGGTTACTGGCAGTAAGGTGACCTCCTGGGGCTTTCGACCGCATGCAGCACATGCATCCGAGATCCTTTGCTTAACCACGGCTAAATTATTCAAAAAAACTTCTTGGCTTATCATAAGTATGACTTGTGTAATTCTATTTTTTAAATTAGTTCAAATTATAAGCAAATGCACATACAGAATTTCAAAACCTTCTGCGATTTGGTCGAAAGTAAAAGTTTTTCCAAAGCAGCCAAGTTAAACGAAGTCACTCAATCCGCAGTGAGTCAGCAACTCAAGGCGATGGAATCCCACTATCAAATGCTAATCATTGATAGGAATCAAAAGAAATTTCGCCTAACGCCACAAGGAACCGCTCTTTACTCAACTTTTAAGGAAATTCTAAACCTCTATGAACGTTTAAATTGCGAAATTCAAGAAATGCGTAATGTAGTCAGCGGAACAGTTCAAATTTCCACAGTCAACAGTATCGGCCTGCATGTCTTACCCCCCTACCTTAAAACCTTCCTAAAGGAATTTCCCTCAGTCAATGCTCGGGTGGAATACCGACGAGCAAACTTGGTCTACGATGACGTCCTGCATGGCAATGCGGATCTTGGTTTAATTGCTTTTCCCGTTCCGCAAAAAGATCTAGAGATTATCCCTTTCACCAATGATGAATTAATCGTTGCAATGAGCCCAGAGCATCCACTCTGCGAAAAACGCATGGTTGCAATCAAGGATTTGCAGGGTTTGGAATTCATTGCTTTTGAAAAAGATATCCCCACCCGCAAAGCTACCGATGAGATTTTGGATAAAGCCGGAGTTGATGTATCAATCGTAATGGAGTTTGATAATGTCGAAACCGTCAAGCGAGCGATTGAAATCAATGCGGGCTTGGCCATTTTGCCAGCAAGCACTGTGGTAAATGAAGTGGAAAGAAAGCAACTAGTAAGCTTTAAACTTGAAGGCGGTATCCACAACCGCCCTTTGGCAATTATTCATAAACAAACAAGAATGCTTACTCCTGCCTTACGTTCCTTTATCGAACTTCTCAAAGAAGGTCCAGGTACCGATTGAGCTACTTCTTTCAGTTTAGAAAATTATTTAAGTAAGAGTGGAGGATTTGCAGAGGTCAGAGTAGCGGTAAAACTACCCACAATTACTTTACTGCTTACACGCACTGGCACTCTTCTTTCATCATCGCTGTACCAAACCTGAAGCATTCCCTTCGGACTTTTATTAAAAACTCCACCTAAGTTTTCCATCGCAGGTGTGGTTCCGATCGCAACCACTTTACCCATGGGCAATTTTATTTTTTCTCTTTCGCCTGCCCGCACGATCACTTTGCGAAATCGTTTACCGTCGCAAGTGGGCAAATGAGTTTCTCCACCTGGTTGCAAAGGATGCAAACGAAAGAAATAAGCGATGGAGAGCGGGTCAAAGACTGGACCTGGGATCGAAGTAACCACGGGACTTGAGTCGTTTTGCAAATAGCGTGCCTCTCCCCGATCATAATCGAAATCCACCACAATTTCCCGTTTTGTACTTCCTTCATGTTGAGATTTTTCATACCGGAGTGCCCGGGTAAATAAAGGATCTATAGTACTAC
>JABBBW010000081.1 GCA_018607205.1 Opitutales bacterium
AAGGTATTAAGGTACAATCGCACTCTTTATTCCCATTACAGCTATGCATAAATTAGTACTTCTCCGACACGGCGAAAGCCAGTGGAACCAAGAAAACCGTTTTACCGGTTGGCACGATGTTGACCTCACTGAAAAGGGGGAGGGCGAGGCTCGCGAGTCCGGCCGTCTGCTTAAGGAAGCGGGTTTTCAATTCGATGTTGCTTACACATCCCTGCTCAAACGGGCGATTCGTACCCTCTGGTTTTCCCTTAATGAAATGGACCAGGTCTGGATACCTGTTCATCGCGAATGGCGTTTAAACGAAAGGCACTACGGAGCTTTACAGGGATTAAACAAAGCAGAAACTGCAGAGAAGCATGGGGACGAACAGGTACTGGTATGGAGGCGTAGTTACGACATTCCACCTCCTCCTATGACTAAAGAGGATGAAGGCTATGCGGGAAAAGACCGGCGATATGCTGGATTAGACGAGGCAGACATTCCTCTTACTGAATGCCTCAAGGATACGGTTGCCCGCTTTCTTCCCTTGTGGACTGATACGATTGCTCCGCAAATTAAAGAGGGAAAAAGCGTGCTCATTGCCGCTCATGGAAATTCCCTCCGTGCCCTTATTAAATATTTGGATGGTGTTTCTGAAGAGGAAATTATCGGAATGAATGTACCCACCGGTATGCCCCTTGTTTATGAGCTCGATGCCGACCTCAAACCGATCAACCGTCAATACCTTGGAGACCCTGAGGCCGTGGCCAAGGCAATGGAAGCGGTGGCCAATCAAGGCAAGGCAAAGTAATCTGCCTGTTTGCATCCTTTCTAAAACTCGGCAAAATTTAGGTTATGGACACACGATCCGACGAACCCCACAAACTCAAACGCGAGTACGATCCAAATTTTCAGATCACACCGGAGTACAAAAAATCCCTGCCCGATGTGCAAAACTCTGGATGTACAGAGATGCAGGGTTCTAATGTACCCATCCTTCAGGTTGGCATATCTGGTTTCCGTTTACCCCTGCGTTTTGTAGGTCCTGACGGGGAGGACTTAACTCTGGAATCCCGGGTTACTGGTACCGTGAGTTTGGATGCTGATAAAAAAGGCATCAATATGTCCCGCATTATTCGTATTTTTTACGAGTACGAAAAAGAAGTGTTTTCTCCCGAAACCCTCGATCAGGTACTTCGTCAATACAAGGAAAAACTCGATTCCCGGGAGGCTCGCATAAAGGTGGATTTTTCTTATCCCATGGTTCAGGAAAGTCTTCGTAGTGGATTGGAGGGCTATCAATACTACCACTGTAGTTTTGAGGGAATTATCGACCGTGCCGACCGGGTGCGTAAGATCATCAATTTTGACTTCATTTATTCATCTGCATGTCCCTGTGCATCCGAACTTTCTGAGCATGCCCGGGAGGCCCGGAACTTACTTGCCATTCCCCATTCCCAACGCAGCCTCGCCCGAGTAAGTGTGGAAGTACACCCCGATCAGGAACTTTCCCTGCTCGAACTGCGCGATATGTGCATAAATGGACTTGGCACTGAGACTCAGGTAATGGTCAAGCGGGAAGACGAGCAGGCCTTTGCTGAACTTAACGGTGCAAAGGTAAAGTTTGTCGAGGATGCGGCCCGTCTGCTCTACGAACAATTGATTGAAGAATCGGGTATTATTGATTTTCGAATTGTTTGTTCCCACTTCGAATCTTTACATTCCCACGATGCGGTGGCTGTGCTTTGCCGAGGAGTGGACGGTGGATTCCGTGCCGAGTACGAGGATTTCCACAACCTCGTTATCTAGTTTTTTTGTCCTGCCCGCTTTTTCGGGCTCTGCAAATTTTTTTCTCCCGCTCGTGCTGTGAATGTTCATCCACCACGCATCGAAGTTTCGCGCCATCCAATGGTTATCGATTCAATCGCCGAGCAGTATGATACCTTGGTAGATCGGGCAGACTGGATAAATCCATACTTCTCACCCGAATGGATGCGTTCGTGGTGGAAACGTCAAAAGCAGGATCGTGCCCCCCTCGTTCTGCTTGCTTATTCTGCAGAGGGTGAACTTCTTGGCTACTGGCCCTTCGTGGAACGCCCGGGTCTGTTGGGTTCAAAGGGGCTCTGGCCCTTTGTATATGACGAAGCAAATTACCATTTTCCAACCTGTGTCCGGAGCGTTGTTGGCCCCATGGTTAATGCTCTTGAAGGCTTGATCGGTTCCTTTCTCTTCATCTGGCTTCCTCAAATCCCGCAAACTTTTTGGAGTGCTTACCTTAGGGAGTCCGTGGAAACGGGCGACAAGTTAACCATCTCACGCTGTGCCCGTTCATCCTGCCTGGTGGAGCCGGAAAAAGAACAAAGCTTTGAAAAATTCTGGGAGGATAAAATGGGTCTAAAATCGCGCAAATCTTTCCGCTACGACGAACGTTCCCTTGCCGAGCGGGGAAAGATCAGTTGGCAGACCTGCGACTCCCTGGAGGAAGTAAGGTCGGTCATGCCGACAACCTGTTTGGTGGAAGTGGCATCGAGCAAGACCTTGGATAATGCCGGCCTTTACAGCATACGTGGAAAGCGTGGATTCTTTTTCGAACTGCTTCCCGAACTTGCCCAGTCCTCAAGGGTTCGGCTTTCTGTCCTGCGAGTGGACGATCAGCCAATTGCCTGGCAGTTGGAATTGCTCGCACCCGGGCGTTCATACCTCCATCACCTCGCCTACGATGAGGAGTGGAAAAAATATTCTCCGGGTAAACAACTCCTGAAACGCTCGATGGAATGTTGCTGGAAAGAAGGGCGAGTATTTGATTTTTTGCCCGCTCCCTTTGCCTACAAGGAACGCTACGCCACCTCTTCTGAACCTGCCCATGAACTGCATTGGATACACCGTTCCCTGCGCGGGCGGATTGCCCGGCATCTCATTCGCTGGAATATGAAAATTCGTCAAAAAATGCGCGACCGTACGCCCGGCCTTGCTGCTGCCGTCGGTCGGGAGCAAGTAAGCAAGGCAAACGCAAGGGATTTAGAATAAAGGGTTTTGCCGAACGCCCCGATTTGTCTAGGATAATGAATTTCCGATGAACGATTTTAATCAAAGCCTGCAAGATTTAAGAGAAAGTTATGACCGCGAACCTCTCCGTCGCGATCAATTGTCTGATGATCCTGTGACTGAGTTTCAACAATGGATGCAGGATGCGATCGAGGCTGGCGTGTACGATCCTAATGCTTGCAGCCTGGCAACGGTGGATAAATCGGGCAGGCCCTCTTCCCGGGCCGTCCTCCTTAAAGGCTTGGAGGGTGGAAGGTTTGTTTTTTATTCAAATTATAACAGTCGAAAAGCCGGGCATCTTTCGGATAATCCCCATGTTAGTATGCATTTTCCCTGGTTTTCCATGCAACGCCAGGTGACCATTCTTGGAAAAGTCACCAAGGTTGAGGACTCCTTGGCCGAGGAATATTTTCTTTCCCGTCCTTACCTTAGCCGGATCGGGGCATGGGCATCCCAACAAAGCCAGCCTCTGGATTCGCGGGAAAGCCTCGAGAAGTCTTTTTTACAAGCTCAGGATAAATATGGGGAAAATCCCCCCCGACCTCCTCACTGGGGTGGGTACTACCTGCACCCACGATCCCTTGAATTTTGGCAGGGCGGACCCAACCGTCTGCACGACCGCTTTCTTTACCAACAAACGGACGAACAATGGAAAATCACCCGACTGAACCCATGAACGAAAACGGATCCGGCCAGTTCGATAAGCAAAACCTCGACGAATTGCTTTCCTTGCGGGGCAAACCATTTGCCGACTGGAAAGAGGAACGCCTATACCTGCGTGAGAAATGGGGCATACAGGGCCGAAAGGTGGAGCCCGTGGATTCATCCACTTCGTCCGATTCGGTAGAAGAGGAAGGGCAGTCATGAATTGGGAAACAGTTGGTGAATACGAGGACATTTTTTATCACAAGGCAGGTGGGATTGCCCGGGTTACCATTAACCGTCCGCACAAGCGCAACGCATTTCGTCCGAAAACGGTCAATGAAATGTACCAAGCCTTTCTCGATGCCCGGGAAGATCCAAAAATCGGAGTGGTTTTGCTTACCGGTGCAGGTCCACACACCGATGGGAAATATGCTTTCTGTTCCGGTGGCGATCAAAGCGTGCGTGGAGAAGCCGGTTATGTTGACGATCAGGGCGTTCCCCGTCTCAATGTTCTCGATCTGCAAAAACTTATACGTTCCATGCCCAAAGTGGTAATTGCTCTGGTTGCTGGTTATGCGATCGGGGGCGGGCATGTTCTACATGTCGTGTGCGATCTTACCATCGCTGCGGATAACGCGGTATTTGGACAGACTGGTCCAAAGGTCGGTAGTTTTGACGGTGGTTTTGGATCGTCCTACCTCGCCCGGATTGTCGGGCAGAAAAAGGCCCGTGAAATTTGGTTTCTTTGCCGGCAGTATGGAGCCGAGGAAGCCCTTGATATGGGTCTCGTCAATAAGGTTGTCCCAGTCGATCAATTGGAAACTGAAGGTGTGCAATGGGCCGGGGAAATTCTTG
This sequence comes from Opitutales bacterium, assembly GCA_018607205.1. GTDB lineage: Bacteria > Verrucomicrobiota > Verrucomicrobiia > Opitutales > Seribacteraceae > Chordibacter > Chordibacter forsetii. Next base: position 4,525 of record JABBBW010000081.1, read on the forward strand.
AAAAAAGCCCGCTTGCGATTCGTTGCCTAAAGTCTGCATTCAATGCCGATTGCGATGGGCAGTCCGGTTTGCAGGAACTCGCTGGTAACGCCACTTTGCTTTACTACATGTCCGAGGAAGGCACGGAAGGAAAGAAAGCCTTTTTGGAAAAAAGAAAGCCCGATTTCGACAAATATCCCTGGCTCCCCTGATTCTACCTTGCTTGTTTACCGCCTGACTGAAGCGAAGGTTACCGCTTCTCCACGGCAAGATTCAATTATCT
>JABBBW010000151.1 GCA_018607205.1 Opitutales bacterium
CAGGCTATAGCATTTTGCAAGTCTCCATAGCGATGGTAATAATCACTGAGCTGCCTGTAGTGGTTGAGGTTTTGAGGTTCCGCCTGAACTTTATCATATGCCTGTCGAATTAAGCCTTCTAGCCCCTTTGCGTCGTTAACAGTTTTAGCAGATTGTTCGAGTGCTTCAGCTTCTTCTTTGTCTTTAAGTTGTTCGCGAAAATTAGATGATCCTTCCCATTTTCCTTGAGTCATGGCTACGGCAACCGAAGCCCGCTTCATCATATCCTCAGCATCTCCATCGGATGGGTTAATTTCAAGGATGGCATTTCCAGTTTGAATGGCTAAATCAGACTGTCCGGATTCTAGGTAGGCGTTGGCCAGTTTTTTGAGGTTGGCAAGGTCTTTGGGCTGAATCGAACGAATGGTTTCATAGGCAAAGACAACCGTTCCGTTCATTTCCAGTTGAGCACAGGCATCAGCAAGCATGTGATGGGCAGCAATGTTAAAGGGATTTTTAGCAATAAGTTCTTCTGCTGAGCCAATCGCCAACTCCGGATCCTTGCCTGATTTACTTCTAAATAGAAAAGGTGCATTCGTGATCTTGCCGAATAGCGAGCTCATACCCTTGTTCGAATTCTTGGCAATTTTGAGTTGTTGTCCCCTTAGCCGTTTGCGTAGTTCCAGGCATCCCGGAGATTGCTTGAGAATTGCTGAGTAGATATCGATGGAATAATTAGGGTCTTGGGCAATGGCTCGGTCAGCGCCTTCTAATTGCTTAATTTGCCGTGGGTCTAAGTCGGCAATTTTAATTTCTTCGATCATAATAGAAGTTCATAAGTAGCTAACCATATTCAGGTTGACGATAACGAATTTTGAATGGCTAGTTTAATGTTATTGAAACTTGAATGTACTAATTTTTCAGAAGTAGCTTCCACGAGTAACCGAACTTTCGATTCTGTACCTGAATAACGAAGTAAAATGCGACCCTCGTCTTTGAGAATCTTTTCTTCTTTTTGAACAGTTTTAAAAAGTTCGGGCAGTTCTTGTATTGGAACTTTTTTGGAAACCTCAAAGGATCCGGACAAAGAAGGCCACAATATAATTTGCTTGGCCAGATCTTCGAGTAAACGAGATTGATCCTTCATTGCTTGGAGCACAGAAAGAGCAGCAAAAAGACCATCACCTGTGGGTAAGTAATCTGTACAAATAATATGACCGGATGATTCACCGCCCCAATTGCATCCGGTTTCCAACATTTTTAAATAAACATTTTTGTCTCCGACATCAGAGGTAAAGGTAGAAATGTCCATTTTAGAAAGTGAGGCCTTAAGTCCACTATTACTATGAATGGTGGCAACAAATTTGGATGCGTTTAATTTTCCGTCCCGTTGTGCTTGCAAAGCAAGAAGACCAAGAATTTGGTCACCATCCACAACCCTGCCCTTCGAATCAACAAATCGTACACGGTCTCCATCCCCGTCATGAGCGATTCCTAAATCGGCCTGCTCTTTTTGTACGAGCAGTTGTAAAGATTGTAAATCCTCGGAGCCACACCCTTTGTTAATTATCCCTTCTCCACGATGGGAGGTAATCACGGATGCTCCCAAGTTTTTAAAAACCCGGGGGGTCGTCTCGCATGTCGCTCCATTTGCCAGGTCAAGGCAAACACGGGTGCCAGAGAGGTTTAGTTCTGAGAAAAATTTCGAAACCTGGGAGAGATAGTCTTTTACCAATGGTTGGGGGTGACTGGTATCAGAATCATGGGGAACGGCATGATTTTGATCAATCAGGCTTTCGAGGATTTCCTCCTCTTCTTGCTCGAGCTTTGTGCCAAGGGAGGAAAAACATTTGATTCCATTGTCAGGGTGAGGGTTGTGTGAGGCAGTGATCATTACCCCAAAGTCCGCTCGTTTATGAATTACTCCAAATGCCAAAGCTGGTGTAGGCAGGATTCCCGCATTATGTGCCCGAACTCCAGTGGCTAATAATCCTTGAGTGATAGACTTTTGTAGCGAAGCTCCCGACGGCCGAGTATCTCGCCCAATGATTACAACGGGAGTCGGCGATTGTTGAGCTAAAAACTCTCCGATTGCAAATCCCACCTTCTGGGCGAACGAATCGTTCATGGTGGGGGATCCGTAAACTCCGCGGATTCCATCCGTACCGAAATACTTAGTCATGATGCAAAAAACTTCCTTGCTTTATTTAACCAATTGGAGAGACCATTTCCGTCTAACAATTCTTTTGCCTGTTCCACTCCCTCGGTTAGAGATTTAACTTTGCCGGCAACCCAAAAGGCAGTACTGGCATTCATGATAATACTTGCCCGCAGACCAGGGGGTGCTTTCCCCGTAAGCAGAGAATCGAAAATTAAGAGGTTTTGTTCCAGTGACCCTCCTTTCAAATCAGTGGATGGGTGGGTTGCTTGCCCCCAATGATTCGGACTAAAGGTTGTTGTTTGATTTTCCCCATCCATCCCGTAAGCACGAACTAAATTTGGGCCGCATGCGGTTAATTCGTCCATTTTGAGGGAAGTAGTATCCGCTGTTTTACCATGTACGACCCATCCAGACTTACTTCCGTTTGCCTTAAGGGTATGAGCGATTTGTTCCAAATAAGCAGGGTCGTAGACTCCAAGAATTTGATAAGCGGGTAAGGCTGGGTTTAAGCAAGGACCCAATCGATTGAAGAGGGTGATTACACCTTCTCCGGCTAAGGCTTTGCGCACTGGGGCAAGGTGTTTAAAAGCGGGATGGAAATGAGGTGCAAATAAAAAGCAAAAGTTTAAATGATCCTGGCTTGCTTTTAGGCGATCGGATTGAGTTTCCAAAGGAATACCCAGTGCCTCAAGCAGGTCTGCACTGCCGCACTTCGAGCTTACAGATCGATTTCCATGCTTGATAACAGGAACACCACCTGCTGCCACCAATAAAGATACAAAGGTAGATATGTTAAAACTGCCTGAACGATCACCGCCTGTACCGCAAAGATCGATGGCTTGGCCTGAATAGTCCTCTAGCTCGGGATTTCGGGCAAAGCTGCGGAAGGCAGAAACAAACCCCGAGAACTCAACATTGGTTTCTCCTTTGTTCGCCAGACTTTTTAAAAAATCACTTTTGCTTTCGAGATTAATAGATTCGTTTATTAAAAGACTGGCTGCCTCGGTAATTTGATCGAAGCTCAGATCATTTCCAGAATCCAAGTAGGGTACATATTCGAGTAAAGTATTTTTCATTTGTAGAGATTGGGAGGGCGGCTTGGCCGATAAATTTAACAGGTATGAACTTGCCCGTCTTCCTAAAGTCATCAAATAAAAGATGCATCCATAATGCTACAATCAAAAATCATCTTATTTCTTATCTCACTAATCTTGGTCCCGGCTTTTCTAACAGCCGAAGAAGAGGGCAGGGAAAAAACTAATTCCATTATTGGGTATGGGGATGCGCTGGTGCTTGGTTTAGTTGAAGGAATTACTGAATTTTTACCAATCTCATCCACTGGACATCTTATACTAGTCAAAGAACAGATAATGGACCCATCCTCGATGGATGCATCTCAAGAAGAAGCGGTTGATGCCTACTTAATTGTTATACAAGCTGGAGCAATTCTAGCGGTTGCTTTGCTCTATGCTCGGAGAATATCGACTATCCTGCTCGGTTTTTTGGGGTTGGACCCAAAGGGAAAGAAACTGGGCATTAATATTTTGGCCGCGTTTGCTCCGGCGGTCGCGTTGGGCCCCTTTTTGGATTCTTGGATTGAATCATATCTTTTTGGGTCTATCCCTGTGGCAATCTCATTAATTTTAGGTGCGGGATTAATGCACTGGGCAGAGAAGCGAAAGCGAAAGTTAGATGGGGCAGATCTTGGCAGCGGAAAAAACTTGAACGAACTAAATATTCGAAACTGCTTGGTTGTTGGCCTGTTACAGTGTGTTGCAATGTGCCCGGGAACGAGTCGTTCAATGATGACAATTGTGGGAGGATATTTGGTCGGGCTTTCTCGTGGGCAAGCTGCTGAGTTTAGCTTTCTTTTGGGCTTGGTTACATTAACCGCTGCCGCAGCATATAAAGGACTAACCAAGGGAGAAACCTTATTGGCAAACCTAGAGTATGGGCCCATGTTTTTTGGTTGCTTGGTTGCTGGAGTTGCTGCCGCTTTTTCGGTCCGTTGGTTGGTCGGCTATTTGGCTCGAAAGGGCCTGGGCTTGTTTGTTTGGTATCGGTTGGTCTTGGGTTTTTTGATTTTATCGATGTGTGTGGAGTTTTAATGGTAGGATTGAATGCTATGTTAGGCATACAGTGTTCTTGACGATGTTCCTTAGGAATGATTTAAAGGAAGCACTATGGGACAGCCTAAAAGAAAACAATCCAAGCAACGCAGTCGCAAACGTCGTGGTGCCAACCGCTTTAAAGCCCCCTTACTCATCAAAGAGCCAGACGGAACTTTTACTAGACCCCACCGCGTAAACCCAGAAACTGGTGAGTATCGCGGTCGTCAAGTTCTGGACTTAGAGGTTTAACCACCAGCGCAGAGCTGCATGGCCAAGCCAGAGGCTCGAATTACACTTGCTGTAGATGTTATGGGGGGGGACAAGGGTCCCTCTGAAGTGTTATCTGGGATAGTTAAGTCCTCTTCGTTTGTTCCTCGTGACCTAAAGTTTTTGTTGTTTGGTCCTGAAAAGGAAATTTTCGGGCTATTATCCGAAAATTCAGAATGGCAAAAAATCCATCACGAAGTTCGTCATTCACCTGAGGTTGTGGCAATGGATGAAAAGCCTATTGCGGGAATTAAAAACAAAAAAAAGTCATCCATGGCTTTAGCCCTTAATGCACTTAAGGAGAAAGAGGCCGATGCTTTGCTTTGTTGTGGAAACACTGGCTGTTTAATGGCAGGTGGAGCGATAAAGCTTAGAACTTTAGAAGGGGTAGAAAGGCCTGCCCTCTGTACGATTTGGCCTGGCCGAGAGAGATACTTCACACTTTTGGATGCAGGAGCTAATCCGCATCCTAAGCCTTACCATATCGTTCAGAATGCTATTCTTGGATCGAATTATGCTCGAGTAGCCCTTGGTTTGGTTCGTCCCAAAGTCGGACTGCTTACCATTGGTACTGAGGAAGGAAAGGGAAATGAATTGATTAATGAGGCCCACTCAATGCTTAAAGACATTGACGGTTCTATCATAAATTATGCAGGATTAATTGAGGGTTTTCAAATATTTGACAATGTGGTCGATGTCGTGGTGTGTGACGGTTTTGTCGGGAACATTGTGCTCAAGGCTTGTGAGTCCTTAAGTAAATTAATTGGAAGTTTTCTTGATGAGGAATTGAAACGAAACGCTCTGCGAAAAACGGGTGCACTGCTCTCGATGGGTGCCTTTCGCAGTCTGAAACAGCGAATAAATCCTGAACAATTTGGAGGAGCTCCTTTGCTTGGATTGAGTCGCAATGTAATTAAAGCACACGGTTCCTCAAATCGTAATCATGTATCTGGTGCGATCAAAATAGCACTAGATCTAGTTAGGCACGATATACTTGGTCAAATGCAGGATGATATTCGCGGAGCAAATGATCTACTACGGCCATTTTCTCAGTCAAGCGGACAAGACTGACTTATTATTATCCATGGCTAATCTTATTCATACTCGTATTCTCGGAATGGGTTCTTTTGGCCCTGATCGGGTAGTGGATAACCAAGAACTCAGTAAGACTGTCGATACTTCTGATGAATGGATTCGTGCCCGTACAGGTATCAAAGAGAGAAGGTTTGCAAGCAAAGATCAATCTACGAGCGATCTATCCTGTATGGCGGCTAAAATTGCCCTTGAAGATGCTAATGTTTTACCCGATCAAATTGATTTAGTCGTTGTTGCTACAATTACTCCAGATATGCCTTTTCCTTCTACTGCCTGCTTGCTGCAGCACAAACTAGGCTTGGGTAAGGTCGCCTGCTTTGATCTTGAGGCTGCTTGTTCAGGCTTTCTTTATGCCCTTGATGTGGCCGATGCCATGCTTTCCAGCGGTAGATATAGAAAAGCCTTGGTCATAGGTGCAGAAAAAATGTCGAGCATTATGGATTGGCAAGATCGTACCACTTGTGTCCTTTTTGGAGATGGGGCCGGTGCTGCAGTACTCTCAAAAGAAGGCGAGGGTATTGAACTTCTCGGCTTTTATTGTGGGGCCGATGGATCGAACCCTTCATGGCTATGCCAGCCAGCCGGTGGTTCGGCCCAGCCGGCAACCCCCGAAAGTATTAGCGATAGAAAACACTTTTTAAAAATGAACGGTCGGGAAATATTCAAGTCTGCTGTTCGGGTTATGGAATCTTCCTGCCGAAAACTCTTAGATGACCATAAAATTTCAATAGATGAAATTGATCATATTATTCCCCATCAGGCCAATATGAGGATTGTTGAGAGTTTGTCCCAAAGATTGAAGGTACCTCTTGATAAATTTTATTGTAATTTGGACCGTTTTGGAAATACCTCTGCCGCATCTATTCCTTTGGCATTGGACGAAGCGATTCGTTCAAAAAATGTCCAGCGCGGGCAACTGGGTTTATTAGTTGCTTTTGGTGCAGGCTTGACTTGGTCTTCAACCCTCATTCGTTTCTAGGTCGTTATCTTAATGAAATTTTACACCACTCGTACTTCTCTACTGTTTATCTTTTCAATCGTGATGACATTATCCGCTTTGGGTAACCCTCGGAGCAACCGAAGCACAGATGAAGAGAAAAAACACTTGTTTCCCGGTACTGGTTTTTTATTCAAAAACCGCAGTCCTTATGAAAATGACGAAGCGAAGCAGTGGTTCCTGGATGCATTGGAACTCCAAAAAACGGACGAAATCTCAGATGCCTTAAAACAGTTTGAAAGATTTACCAAAAGGAGATGTGACTTGGTAATAAAACTAGAGGATGTTCAAGTATTGGTGGGTCCAGAAGCTCTCTATCAGGCAGCAATGATTCGAGAGAAGCAGGGAGATTGGAAAAAAGCGTTTGATCATTTGCAGCTTATCGCACGGGCTTATGTTAGGTATGATTTCGAGCGGGTCGCTAATTCATTGATGAGGATTGCTGAACTTCTTGCGACTGCTGAACTTCCAAAAAAATGGGGCGTGATTCCCAGGTTGCGCTCTGGTTCAGATGACCGAGAGCGCCTGAATCAAATAGTTGAGCTTTCTCGAGGCCCTCAATTTGCCCCACGGGCTCTTATGGTTTTGGCAGAAATTTCTCTTCAGGATGACAAAGACGAGGAGGCTGTGAATGCCTTGGAAAGGTTGGTGAATTATTACCCGGATCATTACCTATCCGAAAAAGCTTATTTTAAGCTTGGGGAAATCTACAAAGGTTTTGTATCTGGTCCTTCCTATGATCAAGGCTCCACCCTTAATGCGTTAAACTATTTCGAAGATTATTTGATTTTATATGATCAACCACCTAGGCGAGGCCCTGATGAAACCATTTCCAATTACCAGCAACGTATAAAAGAGAGTGCCGAAAGGAAAAAAGTGGCTCAAACTAACAAAAATAAAATGCGGGCTAGCTTGGCCCAAAGTAAGTTGGAGATTGGAAGATATGTTGAAAATTATGGTAAGTACTTTCTTACCCATTGGGAAAAATTAGGTAACAAACCCGCTTTGCAGTTCTATAATCAGGCAATTACTACAGCTCCCGAGTCAGATGCAGCTAGAGAAGCAGAAATGCGGGTAGCTGAATTGAGAAATGATTAAGTTTTTTTGGGGTAACCTTTTAGCTTTTTTACCCCTATTTATCTTTGCTGCCTGTTCCTACAAGCTGGGGTACCCTGAGGCAGGAGAAGGCTTTTTTCATTTACGAGTCAAGAATGATTCGATGGCACCAATCCTAGGAGCAAAGGTTGACCGAGAGCTTCGTAAAAAAATACTCAAAAATGGGACTTTTATTTTGGTTCAGAACCAAGAAGATGCGGATGTTTCTATCATGGTCACACTCTCCAATTACACTGATTCGACCGAAGCGTACCGTCCTGAGGATTCTTTACTTGCGGCAGGTTTAAATTTAGGCATCTCGGCTAAGATTGAACTTCGTGATCAAAATGGTGATATTTTTCTGGAAAAGCAGGTTAGTGCTAATGCATCCGTCCTCCGTTCTGAGTCTACGCGTTTACCCGAAGAGAGTTCTTCCTTGCATGCCATTGCGGAGGAATTAGCCTCTGAAATTCATCTTTCTATCTTGAATCAATCCTGGTGAAATATTTCTTTTTGTTATGAAAAAAATCTTAGCTCCCTCCCTTTTAGCAGGTGATCATGGAAACCTGCGTTCTTCTTTGCTTGAAGTTGAACATGACGGCAGGGAGTGGATTCATTTAGATCTAATGGACGGACATTTTGTCCCTAACTTAAGTTTTGGACCGCAAACGGTTGCTGATTTGCGACCACATTCAAAATTGTTCTTTGATGTACATTTGATGTTAGCACGTCCTGATCTTTATTTAGATGCTTTTATTAAGGCTGGCTCCGAACTTATCACCATTCATTTGGAACCTCAGTACGATCACCAAGCGGCGTTAGATAAAATCCGTTCGGCTGGTGTTAAGACTGGCTTGGCAATAAACCCAGGCACCCCCGTAGATCTTTTCTTCCCTTATCTCGATCAGGTTGATCTTGTCCTATGCATGACGGTTAACCCTGGTTTCGGAGGTCAGAGTTTCAAAGGATTTGTTTTAGAAAAAGTACGCGAGCTTGCCAAGCGCCGAGAGTCTCAAAATCATTCCTTCTTAATTGAAGTCGATGGGGGAGTTGGTCCCCAACATGTCGAAGAGTGCTTGGATTCCGGTGTTGATGTATTTGTGGCAGGAACTTCCTACTACAAGTCATCCCCTCAGGAACGGGCAGCATTTGCCCGTTCCATCGGAGAAGAATAAAAGCGGACTTTTAAAAGTTCGGTTTAAAGAAAGGGAGCCAACACTAAGGCTACCACAGAGATTAATTTCAATAAAATGTTCAGAGATGGGCCGGAGGTATCCTTGAGCGGATCTCCCACGGTATCACCAACCACAGTAGCTTTGTGAAGTTCAGAGCCTTTTCCGTGAATTACGCCATTAATTTCATATCCTTCCTCAACCATTTTCTTGGCATTGTCCCAAGCCCCACCTGAATTGGATTGAAAGAGGGCAAGAAGCACTCCAGATACAGTTACTCCGGCAAGTAAGCCGCCAAGCATAGTGGCGCCGCCACCAAATCCTATGGCAACAGGAGTAGCGATCGCAACAAGTCCGGGAGCTACCATTTCTTTAATTGCAGATTGGGTAGAGATTTCTACGCACTTTCCGTATTCGGCTGAATCAATTGCTTCATCAAAAGAATCTCGGTCGCTTTCTGACCATTCGGATGTGGGCTTGCCATCATTGAGCTTCATTACCTCAAGCGCTTTTTTAAGTGCAGGAATGTCACGGAATTGTCGGCGAACTTCATGAATCATAGACATGGCAGCACGACCTACTGCACCCATAGCTAAAGCACTAAAGAGAAAAGGAAGCATTGCTCCGATAAAAAGGCCAGCCATCACCTTGGGGTGAGTAACATCGATGGAGCCAAGGGGTTCTGCATGTGTTTGATCGTAGGATGCAATAAAGGCAGCAAAGAGAGCAAGTGCGGTAAGAGCAGCAGAACCGATCGCAAAACCTTTTCCAATTGCGGCGGTGGTGTTCCCCACGGCATCCAATTTGTCGGTTCTTTGCCTAACTTCCTTAGGTAGTTCTGACATTTCAGCAATTCCACCAGCATTATCAGAAATCGGACCATATGCATCTACAGCAAGTTGAATCCCAGTATTGGAAAGCATCCCTACGGCCGCAATGGCAATTCCGTACAGACCAGCCATCTCGTAGGCTCCTACAACAGCAGCGGCAATTACTAAAACGGGAAGGGTGGTGGATATCATACCTACGCCGAGACCAGCGATAATGTTTGTGGCATATCCAGTTATGGATTGCTCTACAATGGCCTTGACGGGCTTCTTATGAGTGCCGGTGTAGTATTCTGTAATAAGACCGATCGCAAGTCCTGCCACCAATCCAATAATCGTAGCCCAGAATACTCCCATCGAAGTAAAGCTTACTCCTCCAAATGTCCAACTTTCTGGTAAAAATTTATCAATGAGAAAATAAGAAGCTGCAATCATTAGACCAGAGGATACAAATTCTCCGGTGTTAAGAGCTTTCTGTGGATCTCCATCGTCTCCTACTTTGACTAAAAAAGTTCCTAAGATTGAAGTTATAATCCCAACAGCACCAAGGATAAGTGGTAGGAATACGGGAGATAGACCACCAAGGAAATCAACAAAGTCTGTGGAACCTGCAACCATGGCGGCTCCTAACACCATGGTGCCGATGATAGAACCAACATAAGATTCAAACAAATCGGCACCCATGCCAGCAACATCACCAACATTATCACCAACATTATCTGCAATGGTCGCAGGGTTTAATGGATGATCTTCTGGGATGCCCGCTTCAACTTTGCCTACAAGATCAGCCCCAACATCTGCGGCCTTCGTGTAAATACCTCCACCAACTCTGGCAAACAGAGCAATGGAGGAAGCTCCGAAAGAAAATCCAGTTAGCACGGATAGAGTCGTTGTAAGACCATCTTTGTTTTCAAAGGCATTAAATTGATCGCTAAAAAGAGCAAATAGACCTCCCAGACCAAGGATTCCAAGGCCGACGACGCTTAAGCCCATTACTGCACCACCCGAAAAGGCAACTTCAAGTGCTTTTCCAAGACTGTCCTTAGCTGCATTGGCTGTACGAACATTTGCCTTCGTGGCAACTTTCATTCCCAAATAGCCAGCGAGGGCTGAACAAAAAGCTCCAACTACAAAAGCCACAGCAACAAGGCCATGGCTGTTAGGATTGTTATTGCCGCTCCAATATAAGACTGCTGCAACGGCAATCACAAAGATGAAGAGCACCCGATATTCGGCTCTCAAGAAAGCCATAGCACCATCCTGAATGCTTTTGGCGATCTTTTTCATACGGTCCGAACCTTCTGGAATTGCGTTGATAGAATGTGTTTTCCACCAGGTGAATAAAAGAGCAATAACTCCAATTGCAGGTATAATAATCGGCAGATCGTCTAAGGTCATAGGTTTTATGATTTAAGTTGTGGGCTGATTAATCATTAGATCAAGTGATCGAAAATGATTGATTTCGATCGCTTATGATCGATTTTAAGAGAAATAGCAAGATTGAAGTCTACGTTGTGTCTCGTACAACCCTACCTTCTACCTTGCAAATTTTAGGGCAAATGTTTGAATGAACACATGATTAAGCAATTATCATATGTTCTGCTTTTCCTTTTTCTATTCTCATCCTGCGAGAATAGATATCGTAGGGGAGGGGCATCTGCACAACCCCAAGCCCCAGTAGATTCCAAATTTATTGGAAAAACCAACGGAGACGCCTACCAGGTTAGTCAGAGCGAATACGATGCAAATTTCGTTACGCGTTATGGTTTACTTTATTTAAAGGCGAGCCAAGATCCCTTTTCTGGTAGGGTCCTTACGGTAAATTTTGGAGAAAGCGGTGAATATGTTTCTTCTGATGAATCATGGAAAGAGGGTCGTAAGCATGGAAACTGCTCCAAGTGGTTCTCGAACGGAATCAAAATGTACGAACGAAATTATCAGGATGGCAGATGGCACGGGTCAGTTACGCGGTGGTGGCCCAATGGGCAGAAGATGTATGTTCGAGCTTACACCAACGGCGTGAGGCATGGAAAAGAAGCTACTTGGAGATCGGATGGGACGCCATTATCTTTGTCAGGTAACGAAACGCCCAAGGTTGAGGTGGTTGAGTCCTCTGCTTCAAAACCTGAGGAAGGCTTCCCTGTGGTTGATCTTTCTAGTCCTGCAGTTTCGTCTGAGCCAGAAGGCAGTTCAGTTAATTTTAGCCCTGATAATGCTTTAGTACCTCAGGATGATGATTTGGGCGATTTGCCTGGATTACCTGATGCCAATTCAGACGAAGCTTCAGTAGATGATTTTTCAGATTTACCTACTTTTCCCCCGATGGAAGAAGATTTGCCTGGGCTTGATGAGCCAAGTTCTGAACTGCCTATTCTACCCAATGCCAGTGACCCTGAAGTAGTACTTCCGGGTCTCGAGGAAACACCATCAGGTGCAACAGATGAACCGTTGTTACCAGGATTGCCCGGTGTGGATGATGGAGGCTTGCCAGCATTGGCTGAGTTTGAAGAACCTGAAGCCTCTTCGGATGCGGGCTTACCCGATCTCCCGGGGCTGCCTGAAGCTGGAGGTTCCGAAGGATTGCCTCCTTTGCCCGGTATGGAGGACGAAGGCGGGTTGCCTCCTTTGCCCGGTATTGATAATGGAGGTTTTGACGACTTGCCTGCATTACCACCACTTCCCTAATTTCATAAACTCACAATTTTTCCATTGCTTCCTGAATTGTGAGCTGATTGGTCTCATTATTTTCAATAACTTTAGGTAATTTATGTCTGATTTTAACGAAGAAGAATCCTCAGGTCGAAGAAAGTTTATTCGCGTTACCACAATTGGAATTTCAGCTGCTTGTGGAATTTTTCCTTTAGCTGCAGGGATTCCCGCTTTGCTGGACCCAGTAAAGAAAAACTCAGGGGAATCAGCCAAGGTTCCTTGGTCAAAAGTTGCTCCATTTGCCTCACTGCCTGAAGATGGGTCACCAGCCAAGTTTGAAGTGGTTCAGGAAACAGTGGTTGATGCTTGGACAACTTACAAAGACATTCCGGTGGGAGCCGTTTACTTAACTCGCAAACAAGATGAAGTAATCGCATTTAATTTAAAATGTCCGCACCTTGGCTGTGCTATCGATTTCCGTAAGCAAACCAATGATTATTTTTGTCCGTGCCATAATAGTTCCTTTGCATTGGATGGTTCGGTAACCACCGAAAATAGCCCAAGTCCGCGTCCGATGGATACGATGGAAACCAAGGTGGAGAAGGGACAAGTTTGGATTCGCTTTCAACAATTTAGGCCCAATATAGAGGAAAAGATTCCCTTGTCATGAAAATGATTTTTGATTGGCTCGACGATCGTTCGGGCTACCGGACTCTTTTGCATGAGGTTTTATACGAAAAAGTTCCCGGGGGAGCTCGTTGGAGGTATGTCTGGGGGAGTTGTTTAACCTTTGCTTTTTTTACTCAGGTTGTCACGGGAACTCTACTATGGATGTTTTATAGTCCAAGTGCCCAAACAGCCTGGGAAAGCGTTTATTTTTTACAGTACCAAGTTTGGGGAGGATGGTTTTTGCGAGGAGTCCACCATTACATGGCTCAGGCGATGATTGTCCTGCTTGTCTTGCATCTTATGCAAGTCGTGATTGATGGGGCTTACCGGGCGCCACGTGAGTTAAACTTTTGGTTTGGTGCCTTAATGATGGGAGTAACTTTGGCTCTTTCTTTAACCGGCTATTTGCTTCCATGGGACCAAAAAGGATATTGGGCAACTGCGGTGGCGACCAACTTGATGGCAGAAGTCCCTTTAATAGGCCCAGCCATTCAACAGGTAGTGGTTGGCGGGGTTGAGTATGGGCATCATACTCTAACTCGATTTTTTGCTCTTCACGCAGGGGTTTTACCGGCAATGCTAGTGGGCTTAGTGGTAGTGCACATCTATTTATTTCGAAAGCACGGAATCCATGTTAAGGAACCAAGACCCAAAAAAGATTCGTACTTTTGGCCCGATCAAATCCTTAAAGATGCGATTGCCTGCCTCGCTGTGTTGTTGGCAGTGGTTGCACTTACGGTTTATTTTCATGGTGCCCCACTTGGTCCCCCTGCTGATCCTGCTAATGAGTTTCCTGCTCGGCCAGAATGGTATTTCCTTTTTCTTTTTCAGTTGCTCAAGTATGTACCTGCATTTTGGGGAGCAGTCATTATACCCGTCTTTCTTGCCCTGTGGATCTTTTTGCAACCCTTCATCGGGTCCACCCGACCTGGTCATCAGTTAAATATTGGCTTTTGGTGGACCTTGATTGCTGGATCGGTTGCTCTTACTTTATTGGCGTTTTCCGAGGATAGCGCCAACCTGCGACATTCTGCCGCATTGGAGGAAGCTGATTGGCAGGCAGAACGGGTATTATCAATTGTTCAAGAAGAGGGTATACCTCCTGCAGGTGCAGTTACTCTATTGAGGAAAGATCATGAAAATAGGGGACGTAATTTGTTTGCTGCCAACTGTGCAAGTTGCCACCGCTACAATGGTCATGACGGGCGCGGGTATCCCCTAGATGATGCCCAGTCTGCTCCGGAATTAGCTGGGTTTGCCAGTGTTGAATGGATCACCAAATTACTCAATCATGAGCATTATATATCGGAAGAATATTTTGGTGGCACCAAATTTAAGAATGGTACGATGGCCCGAAAAGTTTTGGCTAAATATACAGCCGAAGAAATTGCGTTACTTCCTCGCATTGCCACATTGCTTTCCGATATGGCCGAACTTCCCTATCAACCCCCCTTATCCGAGGATGAGAGAGAAGAATTGCTCGCCCTCTTTTACAATGATGATTTGGTCTTCCAGGACGGTTTGGCTTGTATCGATTGTCATGACATTGATTCCGAAGAAGAGGGCTACGCTCCTGACCTGACCGGTTATGGTTCCGATGAATGGACAATTGCTTTTCTTGAAAACCCAGAAGATGAAAGGTTTTATGGAGATGAGAATGACCGGATGCCTTGTTACGGAAGGGATGGAAAGTTAACAGACGAAGAAATTAAAATCATCTCAGACTGGATACGCTCCCGTCCGTCCGAGTAATTCTCTTAATTTATTTTGTATTTTGGGTTAGGCATGACTTAATCCAAGTGTGTAAAAGTACTTGGATTGGTTAAAGAAATGTTCTATCTAAGTAAATGTAATTGATGTAGGATAATCGCTAAAAGGTAGAAATAGAAAAAATCTAATGACCCAAGTTTACCTTTATCAAGATGGCCAACAAGTTGGTCCCTATGAGTTGGAAGCATTGCAAAGTTGGATTCAGTCCGGACAATTACAACCTACCGAACCAGCATGGTTTGAAGGCTGTCCTGGCTGGGTAACCCTGGCCGAAGTCCCTGGTATTATTCTTCCACAGGGCGGGCAGGGTAATCGTTCTTTGGATGTGCCTCCTTTTGAAGCCTATGAGGGGGAGGATCCATATCTTTTTATCAGTTACTCTCATCAGGATGCTCACTTAGTGTACCCGGAAATTACAATACTTCGCGAAAACGGCTACAATGTATGGTACGACGAAGGAGTGGCAGCGAGTAACGAATGGCCGGAAGAAATCGCCAATGCGGTACTTGGATGCAGTGTGTTTCTTTGTTTTATATCACCACGAGCGACAGATTCCATAAATTGTCGGAATGAAATCAATCTGGCTTTAAATGAGAAAAAACCGTTCTTGGCGATTTACCTTGAAGATACCGATTTGCCACCTGGTCTTCGTCTGCGGATGGGGGATTTACAGGCGATTTTGAAAAATAAAATACCCGTTGATAGGTATTTTCATAAGGTTTCAGGCACTTTGGATCAATTGCTCGGTCGCAAGGGAAAAGTCAATTTAGGTGCTTCCGAAAAAGCAACATCTCTCTTTGTTTCTCGGGGTGGTCAAACCTTTGGGCCTTATTCTTCCGAACAAGCTAATCAATTTTTACAAACTGGACAATTGCTGGTCACTGACTCAGCCCTGCTTGAGGGACAAACGGAGTGGAAACCTCTTCCCGACATTATCAATATGCTGAAGGAGACTGCTAGCAGGCAAGCTAGGGCAGTAAGTGCGGACCTTCCTGTAGTTGAGCAACCTTCTGTGCCAGCTACCGTTTCAGCGAAAGGACAAAAGAAAAAGAATGTAAAAAAATCAGTCAAGGTACGTGGATTAAATACCAAACAAACCACTGTAAAAGTAAAAGAAAAGAGTTTGGCTTCCAAATTTATCGCAACCTTAGCTGTCTTTTTTGTAACCGGATTAGTTGTTTGCGGATCGACCTTAGGATCTTACCTCGTTGCTCCCTCTCAAGTCGGTCCAATTGTGCGCAAATTTGGAGTGCCCATAGATCAATGGTTTCCTGGTCGAGAACCCGATTCAGTAGAGATTACAGAGGCGCCTCCCGGTATGATGGCAGATTTGAGGCTCGCACCTGAACAATGGCATCATTTACGTTCATCCGGTATTGTTATCATGCCAATAGAGGGTCAAGTTGGTTTGCAGGTAATTTCTCCAGTTGATCCCAAGCTGGCCATGAATGATGAAGATTTAAAAATATTGCAGTACATTGCTCAACATTTGGTTATTTTGGATCTTACGAACTCTCAGGTTTCGGATACCGGCTTGGCGATTTTGCAAAAGTTTCCCAACCTTAAAAAATTAATTCTCGAAGGCTCGGAAAAAATTACCACCGCTGGAATAAGAAATGTTTCAACCATTCCGAGCTTGGAACTTTTAAACCTCATTCGATTAAAACTAGACGATACTGTAGTCGATTCTCTATCTCTTATGGGAGGACTGCAGCAAGTTTTTCTTTATCAAACTGGTCTTTCCAGCGAGGCGATACAAAAATTAAAAGATTCCCGCCCCCGAATGTTTGTAAACGCAGGTTAGGGTTTCTTGGTTTTTATTTCAGCTTTGCGGTTTGGAAAACAAGATCGGCAGATCAAACACTTGAGTCCATAGCAGGATCGAGCAGGGCAATGCTCCCGACCATAGTAGATGATTTGAAGATGAAGATCGTTCCATCTTTCTTTTGCAAAATGTCTTTTTAAATCTCGCTCTGTTTGAACAACACTTTTCCCTGAGGTTAGTTTCCATCGCTGGGCCAAACGATGTATGTGAGTATCGACCGGAAAAGCAGGATGATCGAACACTTGGGCCATTACCACTGATGCGGTTTTATGGCCCACTCCAGGTAGAGATTCCAGTGCCTCAAAGGACGATGGTACGACACCTTGGTATTGATCGATGAGAATAGAAGAGAGGTCTCGAATGGCCTTAGCTTTTCGTGGAGCTAAGCCACATGGTCGAACGATCGAATTGATCTGATCGACCGAGTGGGTGGCCATATCTTTGGGGTTGTCTGCTAGTTCAAATAAACTTGGGGTTATTTTATTCACCCTAGCATCTGTGCATTGTGCAGACAGAAGGACGGCGACTAAAAGGGTGTAAGGATCTTTGTGATCAAGAGGAATAGGCGGGTCGGGATACAATTCATCGAGCTTACGATCGATGAATTGAATTCTTTCCCCAAGGTTCATTGATTTGTTCAACAAGGTGAACCGCCTTCCTTAATTTTGTAATTTGTCGATTCCAAATCTACCTGACTTGATCCAGTGTCTTGAATAACCACCCTTTTAAAGTTAAAGGCCGATTCCACGCCTTTACTTGATTGGTAGTGGGAAAGGAAGGGTTGATGGATGATCAATGCATCGTCTATTAATCCCTTTCCTGCCTGAGAGCCTTCCCTGTCTTTATTAGAAGTTACTTTTAAGTTATGGCCGGAATCTTCAAGGGATTTTGTCAAGCCAAGCACTCTAGAAATGTACCCCACCAACCGTCCAGGAGTGAAATCAATTTTCTTAGGACTGACCAGGTTCATGCCGTTAGTATATTCTTTTCGATTCGGTAAAGCTTTTTGGGAATAACTCACCAGCATACACGATTTTGGGTCATTATGTAGTGTGCAAAAGATTTTCATTTTTTGGGTTCTTTCTTACTCCTGAGTTAAGAAACGATCCTGTATGAAGTGCAACCTCTTTGTCACGGATTAATTTTAAAGGACTAGAATTGGGACAAATTGACCCAGGTTGGGCGGACCTAATCAGTATCCGTCACATAAATTCTTCGCTTAATTAGGAATACTTCGCCCATAGGCTTGTGTTTATGAAGGTTTTCAGGCGAATATAATTGGTATGTATTCTGCAAGAGAAGATTCGTTATGAATGTAGACCCCGAAAAATTTACTGAACTTGGAATTTCTGCTATTCAGGAAATGGCAAATGTAGCTAAGCGAAACGGACAGCAGGAGGTGGAGGTTTGGCATCTTCTTTCTGTCTTGATGAATCAAGAGAATGGCATTGTCCCGGCCCTAATGGATGAAATGAAAGTGGGTGCCGCACCGGTACAACTTTCTTTACAACGGGAACTCAAAAAATTACCTAAGATTGCAGGAAATGTTAATACTGCCCGATCCTACGCATCCTCTGCACTTACTGAGGCAGTGGAAAAGGGACAGGTCATATCTAAAGAAATGCAGGATGATTATGTAAGTACAGAACATTTACTACTCGGCTTATCTTCCGTGGGTAAGCCTGCAAGCTTTCAAAACTTTTTTAAGAATTTTGCCCTAACAGAGAAAAAAATCCGTGAGGCGATTATTAAGGTTAGGGGTGGACAAAAAGTAACTTCTAAAACACCGGAGAATTCCTTTCGTGCACTTCAAAAATACGGTATCGATTTAGTGGAACAGGCAAAAGCGGGAAAGCTCGATCCTGTTATTGGCCGAGATTCTGAAATTCGACGAGTAATTAGAATTCTTTCCCGAAAGACCAAGAATAACCCAGTACTCATCGGTGAGCCTGGAGTGGGTAAGACGGCGATTGTGGAAGGACTTGCTCAACGGATTGTCCGCGGAGATGTGCCCGAAGGATTAAAGGATAAAACGATTTTTACTTTAGAAATGGGCTCCTTGCTAGCCGGTGCAAAATTTCGAGGTGAATTTGAAGAGCGTTTGAAAGCCGTCCTTAACGAGGTGAGTAAGTCAGAAGGAAGAATTGTCCTCTTTATTGATGAAATGCACACGATTGTGGGTGCAGGCAAAGCGGAGGGTGCGATTGATGCGGGCAATATGCTTAAACCAATGCTTGCCCGTGGTGAGCTAAGATGTATTGGTGCTACCACCTTAAATGAATATCGTAGGCATGTCGAAAAAGATGCAGCCCTCGAAAGGCGTTTTCAGACCGTACTCGTCGATCAGCCAAATGTTGAGGATACGATATCCATTCTGCGTGGTCTGCGTGAACGTTTTGAAATCCATCACGGAGTAAACATTCGCGACGAGGCAGTGGTTCAGGCTGCGGTTCTTTCAAACCGTTATATCTCTGATCGTTTCTTACCGGACAAAGCCATTGATTTAGTAGACGAGGCATGTGCCATGATTCGTACCGAACTTGATAGTATGCCCGCGGAACTAGACGAGGTCAGTCGGCGTGTATTACAGTTGGAAATCGAAGAAACTGCTCTGAAACAAGAAAAGGATAAGTCGAGCAAGGATAGACTCGAATCTTTGTGCAAAGAACTTGGGAACGCTCGAGACAAGATGGAAACGATCAAGCGGCAATGGGAGAACGAGCGCCAGGGAATTGATAATGTCCGTGTCCTACGCGAGCAGATCGAGTCCACACGAGCAGAAATGGAACGAGCTGAGCGGGCCTATGATTTAAACTTAGTTGCCGAACTTAAGCACGGTAAACTGCCAAAGTTGGAAGAGGAATTAGAAACCCTTGAACAAATGGAAAAGCAGGAGGATTCCATTTTAAAAGAAGAGGTAACATCTGAGGAGATTGCCGAGATTGTAGCCCGTTGGACCGGCGTACCTGTGACTAAATTAATTGAGGGAGAGCGCGAAAAACTTTTACGGCTCCAAAGTATTCTTCATCAGCGGGTAATTGGACAAAATGAGGCAGTAGATGCCGTTTCTGATGCGATTTTGCGAGCCCGTGCCGGGATCAAGGATCCACAAAGGCCCATTGGATCCTTTCTTTTTCTTGGTCCCACAGGGGTAGGAAAGACCGAACTGGCTAAGACTTTAGCCGAGAGTCTTTTTGATAACGAAAGCAATGTGGTCCGCATCGATATGTCGGAATACATGGAGAAACACTCCGTTGCCCGGCTCTTAGGAGCTCCCCCTGGTTATATCGGTTATGAAGAGGGCGGTCAATTAACCGAAGCTGTACGTCGAAAACCCTATTCGGTGATTCTTTTTGATGAGATTGAAAAAGCACACCCGGATGTTTTTAATGTGCTTCTTCAATTGATGGATGATGGCCGACTAACTGATTCCCAGGGCCGGACGGTCGACTTTAAAAATGTGGTGGTCATTATGACTTCAAATGTAGGTAGCCGTTATTTGCAGGAAGATTTTCTTGATAATGAAATTACAGAATCTGCCCGTGAATCGGTTATGGCTGAATTGCGGGATCATTTCCGCCCAGAGTTTTTAAACCGTATTGACGATGTTGTACTTTTTAAGCCCTTATCCCTCGATGAAATTACTTCCATTGTTGATCTCCTTCTTGCCGGTTTAAATAAGCGATTACTTGACCGAAAAATCATCGTTGGATTTACCGATGCTGCCAAGAAATGGATTGGAGAAAAGGGATATGATCCCACTTATGGTGCCCGTCCTCTTAAACGTTTTTTACAAAAGCAAGTGGAGACTCAACTTGCCCGTGCCTTAGTTTCGGGTGAGGTTGAGGAGGGGAGTGAAGTATCCTTTTCAGTCAAAGACGATCAGTTGGTGATGAAGGTAACCCGGTGACTTGACTTGTATCTTCCTTAAGAGCAGGAACGGACAGACCTCGCAATTACAAGTTGATTGATCCACACAAAGACTACGGCATACAGAATTGCACCGGCCAAAGTTTGCCAGCTTAGTCCGTTGGATAATTCAATTCCATAGATTTTTACCTGCTGTGCGGTATAAATTTTGAGCACATAACATATCATTAAAGACAAGGCCCAGATGAAAGTAAATATCTTGGCAAATCGAAGCATAAATACGCGACTGATTTTAAGCGGAGAAAAACCAAGATGAATTAGATCGCGAGTGGTTTCAGCCGATTGAGTAACTACCAAGCGAAAGCTGCTTGCAAAGGTGGCAATCGAAAGGAGTGAGAGCAAGGAACCGACACCGGCCATGCCCCAAATTAATCCATTGGCCAGTTGATTCAACCATTCATCCTGGGGGAATTCCCGGTTGGTCTCATAACCCAATTCATCCAGCTTTTGCAAAAAATCATCTGTTGGCGATTTGTCCATAGCTAAAATTAGGCGCGATGGGCCACCATCTGAAGGACTCATATTTAGAGCATCAGACAGAATCATTCGATTCCCAGGGTTTTCAATTGGAGAGACTTGAATATCCGTGCTTCTCAACACCTCATTTTTGGCAAGATTAGACATAGAAACAGGAGCCCCTATAATTTCTTCATTTTTCCAAACAAAGAAATATTTTTCTGAACGATCATTGCCGTGGGTCTGGTTTGCCCATTGGAGAAAGTTTGCCGGTACGAGTACACTATTGATGCGCTTACTAAAGGCTACAAACCTGCCAAGCATTCGAAAAGATTCATCCTCCCCAATGAGGATTTCTATTGGCATAGAAGAGGCTGCTTCGCGAGAGAGGGCTGGGTATTCACTGCGCGAAGGGGCGAGGCCGAAATTCCATAGGTCCAAATAAAACTTGGGAACCATGATTGGTACATAAGATTGATTTTCCTCCCACTTCCATGCTTCAGGTTTTTGATCGAGGAATTCATCAGGCACCGATTCAAAAAACAAATCGGTTCGGGCGGCAGCCCCCAACCCAATCTTTCCAGCTGGCCAGATATGTACTGTTACCGGAAATTGGTTGCGGGTAAAACCACCTATTTTTTTGACTCCCGGAAGTTTTTTAATCCGGTCAATTTCTTCTTCCCTGAAAGATTCCTCCTGTTTTCCAAGGTTGAGTAGGATTCCTCCCTGAACGGATTTATTAAGGGTGACAAAGTTCTGTCCAACTTCCCGACTCCCAACCAAGAGTTTTGAATCGGTGAAAATTTGTAGAGCGAGCAAAATTAAAGTCGATCCGATAACACACCCAAGAGAGGCAGCTAACAATTCTTTTCTTGGGGATTTAGAACCGAGGCAACGATTGAGTAAAGATGCAATTGGCCGGCTCATAAATTGATGGATCGGTTACACGACAATGGGCTCGATCCTGCAAGAGAAGAGATTACTAATCCGGCTCCGTTTTGGTTGAGGACTTCTTCAATCAAACCAGCCGCTGCCTTGGCGTTATCTTGGTCAAGGTGACTGAACGGCTCATCCAATAAGAGCCAGCAAAAAGGTTTCCGTAAGCACCGGACGAGGGCGAATCGTTGTCGTTGTCCAAGAGAGAGAGTTTCAACGGGTTTATCCAATAAGTGAAGGATTCCCAAAGCTTCGCACATTTCTTTTACGGTCGGAGCTTGCGGATTTATTTCGGGCAAGAGCTCGAGGTTTTCCTGTGCACTTAACTTTTTGAAAAGCCGCAGATCCTGAAATAAAAGGGAAATTTTTCTCGCCCGTAAGATATGCCAGTCTTCTGCCGACAAATCTTTTGATTGAACACTATCTATTTCCCATGAACCGGAGTAATCTTTACGCAGGCCATAAATTAGATGGAGCAGGGTGGACTTTCCTTTTCCAGATTGGGCCTGTACGAGGATACGATCGTTAGGTGCCCATGTGATTTCTTTTTCCCATATTTTCGACGAAGCAATCAGGGGTCGGGGAATGGGTTCCGGAACAACTTTGTTGAAAGTAAGTTTCATCCTAAAAGGTTTTTGAAGTTCTCCCCTAGCATGGCTCGTAATTCATATTCAGTTACTTCGACGGAATCGGTAAAGGTGTCCAGAAAAGTTTTAAAGTCCGGATTTTTTTGAGTGGCAGGATAGATACGTAATGGATAGTCAGTCCCCCAGAGAATTTTTTCGCTCCCCACATGTTCGATTAATTCCTTAAAAATACTCGCCGGGTAGAGTAGTGGACAGGCGGCCAAATCAATGTAGAAGTTTGAGGGAATTGAATTTTTTAAAGGGTACAAAGCTCCGGCATGAGCAAGGATTATTTTAAGGTCGGGCAACTCACTGGCCAGCCATAAAAAATCTTCTATTGGGGTGAGTGTCTTACCAGGATAATCTTTCCCTTCTGGATCGGTAACATGAAAGTTTACTGGCCAGCCAGACTCGCAGGCAAATTCCATCGCTTTGATCCATTCCCTGTTTTGCATAGAAAATCCCTGAGCCCAGGGGTGGGATTCTCCAATCCCCTGAAAACCGTCTTCCCGTGCCCTTTTTAAATAGTCCAATA
Source organism: Opitutales bacterium (assembly GCA_018607205.1). Lineage (GTDB taxonomy): Bacteria > Verrucomicrobiota > Verrucomicrobiia > Opitutales > Seribacteraceae > Chordibacter > Chordibacter forsetii. Next base: position 23,101 of record JABBBW010000151.1, read on the forward strand.
ATTGGGGAATCTCGGGGTGTAAGGAAAGAAAACCGATAAACCTTTCTTTATCCTGCTTCATCCATTTTTGGTGCCATTGGTTTGCCTCCAGGCAGGTTTTTGGTTTTTCCCAATACCAACCGAGCAATACGGATTGGCGAACTCCAGCAGCATCCATAGATGCGAGCATTTCTTCGCGATTTACCCAACCTTGCAAGCTCGGCCGATCTTTGGGAGATACCATATCCAACCACATTTTCTCTCCCGTTCGTTGGGCAAAGCGGGCAGGGTCCTTGATTACCTCCTCGGGATAGCGATGAGTATGAGCGTCAATGATCATGCCAACTTTCTATTCCGTTGAATGTCGGGCTTTGGGTAAAGCCCAAAAGAAAAAAAGGCTTAGGTTTTTTCGGCTTTTTCTGTGGCAGCTAGCTTACGGGTAAGAGTGGCTTCAATAAAAGCGGCAAACAAGGGATGTGCCTTGGTTGGCTTGGATTGAAACTCCGGATGGAATTGTACTGCTACAAACCACGGATGATTTTGCACCTCTACAATTTCCACCAAGTCCCTATCAGGATTGGTCCCGGCTACAATTAATCCGGCAGACTCCATTTGTTCACGATAGGAATTATTAAATTCAAACCGATGCCGATGTCTTTCTGATACCTCTTCCTTGTCATAAGCAATTCTAGAGAAAGTCCCTGGCTTAAGTCGGCAGGGACAGGCACCTAACCTCATGGTGGCTCCTTTTTCGGTAACAGATTTTTGATCGTCCATGATATGAATAACTGGATCTGGAGTATCCGGATCAAATTCCGTACTGTTTGCTTTTTCTTTACCTAAAACATTGCGGGCAAAATCGATTACTGCAATTTGCATTCCTAGGCAAAGTCCGAAAAAGGGAATCTTTTCTTCTCTGGCAAATTTTGATGCCAATATTTTACCCTCGGTTCCACGATCTCCAAAACCACCGGGTACTAGAATGCCGTCCAATCCTTTGAGGTGCGCTTCAGCACCGTCCCGTTCGATAGCTTCGGCATCCAAGTGAATCACTTCGACCCCGGTGTCATTACGGATTCCACCATGTACCAGAGATTCGTTAACCGACAGATACGAATCTTGCAGATCAATATACTTTCCGATCATTCCAATCTTCACCCGGTGCTTGGGATGAATCAAGCGGTGGACCACTTCTTCCCATTCGTCCAATTTAGGAGCTGGTGCGTCAAGCCCGAGGAAGCGTGTGACCAGAGTATCTAACCCCTCCTGTTTTAACATATGGGGAAGTTCATAGATCGAATGGGTGACATCCATTTCTTCAATTACCGCTTCCTTGGGTACGCTACAGAAAAGGCTAAGTTTTTCACGAATTTCTTCGGTGATCGGCTGTTCCGTCCGACAAACCAATATGTCTGGCTGGATGCCAATTTCTCTAAGCTTGGCCACACTTTGTTGAGTTGGTTTGGTCTTGAGTTCACCAGCTGCACGCAAGCTGGGCAGCAAAGTCATGTGTATAAAGAGGACATTTGCTTTACCTACCTCGCTGGCGAACTGTCTCATCGCTTCAGTAAAGGGCAAGCCCTCAATATCACCAATGGTTCCACCTATTTCGGTAATGAGCACATTTACGCCTTCCCCGGCAGCATAAATTCGATCTTTAATTTCGTTGGTCACATGGGGAATAACCTGCACGGTTTTACCAAGGTAATCCCCCCGTCTTTCCTTGCGAATCACTGACTCGTAAATTTGTCCGCTGGTCAGGTTGTTGAACCTGGTGAGCTTGCCCGATGTGAAACGTTCGTAGTGGCCAAGGTCGAGATCCGTTTCTGCTCCGTCATCGAGTACATAAACTTCTCCATGTTGAAACGGACTCATTGTTCCTGGGTCGACATTTAAATAGGGGTCGAATTTTTGGATGCGGGTGGTAAGGCCTCTTTGTTCAAGTAAAGCTCCGAGTGCTCCTGAAGTTAGCCCTTTCCCCAGGGACGAAACTACTCCGCCAGTAATAAAAATATACTTCATTTTCTTCTTGTTTGTACCCTTCACCCATGACGTAGGAAAGAAGGGGGTGGCAACCAAGATTTATTCACCTTGGTAACTACAAGTCATTCCGCCCATACAATATTTGTGTTTGCACAAATATTAATTTGCATAATTCTTTCAGCTAATACCTATCTTCGCGCTTCCTTTTCACTCGTCATGAATTTGTGCGGTAAGAAGATACCTCTATAAATCCTTATAGACATGAATCAATCTTCCTTACTTAAAAAATACCTAATGGCCCTTACAGGGATTGTTCTCGTAGGTTTTGTTTTAGTTCACATGGCTGGTAATCTTCAGGTATTGATTGGCCGGGAAGCAATCAATGCTTACGCTTACGCTTTACAAAACTTACCTGCTCCCATCCTTTGGGGTTCCCGCCTTTTCCTTCTTGTATGTGTTTTGGTTCATGCAGTCACTGCCTACCAACTTATCAAGGAAAACCGAATGGCTCGGCCCAGAGCGAATGAAATCGAAGTTACCAAGCGGGCAGGATGGGCCTCATTGCGGATGGGACTTACTGGTTCTTTGATGCTAGCTTTCATTGTTTTTCACCTTTTACACTTTACCATTCGGGCAATTTTTCCTGAATACAACGATATGAAAACGACCGTTGGATCGCCAGACGGTTCGGAAATTCATGATGTCTACTCTATGATCCTTGCGGGTTTTCAGGTGGATGCAATTTCCATCTTTTATGTAATTTGCATGTTTTTATTATGTAGGCATTTAGCTCACGGAGTATCGAGTATGTTTCAAACCCTGGGCTTTCGTTCCGAGCGTTGGCGCGGAAAACTCGACCTTGCCGCTTTTGCTTACGGCTGGATTATATTTGCCGGTTTTTCCATTATCCCTGTTCTTGTTATCGCCCAAAAGTATGGCTTAGTTAATTGCCTCGAGACTTGTGGCTCATCCTGTTCCGTGAACCTGTAGAATTTCTGCCCCATGATCCTCGATTCAAAAATTCCTGAAGGTCCACTTGCTGATAAGTGGGAAAATCATCGTTTCTCTTCCAAGCTGGTCAACCCGGCAAATAAACGAAAGTTTAAGATTATCGTTGTCGGTTCTGGTTTGGCAGGCGGTTCCGCGGCAGCCACCCTGGGAGAACTTGGTTACAATGTGGATTGTTTTTGTTATCAGGATACGCCACGCAGAGCACACTCTATAGCCGCCCAAGGCGGAATTAACGGTGCTAAAAATTATCAAAATGACGGAGACAGTATTCATCGTCTCTTTTACGATACGATAAAAGGTGGAGATTTTCGTTCCCGTGAATCTAATGTGCATCGGTTAGCTCAAAACAGTGTAAACATTATCGATCAGTGTGTTGCCCAGGGAGTTCCTTTTGCCCGTGAATACGGAGGATTACTTGCTAACCGCTCGTTTGGCGGAGCCCAAGTTAGTCGAACCTTTTATGCTCGTGGGCAGACTGGTCAACAACTCCTCCTCGGTGCCTACAGCGCATTGAGTCGGCAGATTGCAACCGGCCAGGTAAAGATGCATGTTCGCCAGGAGATGCTTGATTTAATCGTGGTTGATGGTCACGCCAAAGGAATTATCACCCGTAATCTCGCGACTGGTGAAATGAAGGTTTGGACGGCTGACGCCGTTCTTCTCTGCACCGGAGGATACGGTAATGTATATTACCTTTCGACCAATGCGATCGGTTGTAATGTCACCGCTAATTTTCGTGCTTATCGTAGGGGTGCTGGTTTTGCCAATCCCTGCTTTACTCAGATTCACCCGACTTGCATTCCTGTAGCAGGAGATCATCAATCCAAGCTTACTCTAATGTCCGAATCATTACGTAATGATGGCCGAGTCTGGGTGCCTAAAAACGCAGAGGATGCAGGAAAAGCCCCATCAGAAATTCCTGAAGATGCCCGGGATTATTATTTGGAGCGAAAATACCCAAGTTTCGGAAACCTTGCTCCACGTGACATCTCAAGCCGCTCGGCTAAAGAAGCTTGTGATGAAGGACGCGGAGTAGGCCCAGGTGGTCGGGGTGTCTACCTTGACTTTGAAGATTCAATCAATCGCTTGGGAGAAAATGTCATTAGTGAACGCTACGGAAATCTTTTTGATATGTACGAGCGCATTACTGGTGAAAATGCTTACCAGCGCCCCATGCGTATCTACCCTGCCATACACTACACCATGGGAGGTTTGTGGGTGGATTACAATCTGATGAGTACGATTCCTGGATGCTTTGTTTTAGGGGAGGCAAACTTTTCCGACCATGGAGCAAATCGTTTGGGTGCCAGTGCTTTGATGCAGGGATTGAGCGATGGATATTTTGTTCTACCTTATACCATTGGAAATTACCTGACCACGATCAGTCCAGGCGGGATCGATCCAGAAGGTGCAGCGGCACGTGAAACGCTCGAATCCGTAAAGGAAAGAGTTAGCCAAATGGTTTCTGCCAAGGGCAAACGTTCTTCCCGCTCTTACCACAAGGAACTTGGTAACATCATGTGGGAGTATGCAGGTATGGCCAGAAGCGAAAAGGGCTTGAATAAAGCAATTGGAGAAATTCAGGATTTACGGGATGACTTTAATAAAAACCTCCTCGTTACCGGACACGGCGAAGAATTAAATATGGAATTGGAAAGATCCGGCCGGGTTCGTGACTTTTTGGATTTCGGAGAATTGCTCTGTCGGGATGCGCTCACCCGCAATGAATCCTGTGGCGGTCATTTCCGTGAAGAATATCAAACTGCAGATGGAGAAGCCACGAGGAACGACGAAGACTTTTCACACGCAGCGGTTTGGGAATACAAAGGCGAAGGAGAAACCCCTGCCCGTCACGAAGAAGATTTAGAATTCGAAAATGTCAAACTTGCGGTACGCAGTTACAAATAAGGACAGTTCCCCATGAAATTATTTCTTAAAGTTTGGAAACAAGAAGGACCTGAAGATGAGGGCCATTTTGAATCACATGTACTCGATGGAGTGTCCGAGGATTCATCCTTCCTTGAAATGCTCGATCAATTAAACGAACAGCTGTTGGGTGAGGGTAAAGAACCGATCGCTTTTGATCACGACTGTCGTGAAGGAATTTGTGGGACTTGTTCTCTCAATATTAACGGGTATGCCCATGGGCCGGAAAATTCCACCACCACTTGCCAACTACATATGCGCAAGTTTGAGGATGGGGATTCCATCACCGTTGAACCATTCCGGGCCAAAGCTTTTCCGGTTGTTAAAGACTTAGTGGTCAACCGATCGGCTTTTGATAAAATTATTCAAGCGGGAGGATTTATTACGGTGCGTACTGGAAGTGCTCCAGATGGTAACGCCATGCCCGTGCCCAAGGAGGATGCCGATTTGGCAATGGATGCAGCCCAGTGTATTGGTTGCGGGGCCTGTGTGGCATCCTGCAAGAATGCATCTGCTATGCTCTTTACTTCGGCCAAAGCAGGACACTTAAATATGCTCCCACAAGGACAAGCCGAAAAGGATTCAAGGGTTTTAAATATGGTTGCCGCAATGGACGAGGCAGGGTTTGGGAATTGTCGTAATTATGGCGAATGTTCAGCTGCTTGCCCCAAGGATATTTCCTTGGATTATATCGCCAAGTTAAACCGGGATTACGGCAAAGCGAAAATTAAGAAGGTCTTTTCTTAAGGCCATTTAATTGTTAACTCAGCCCCTTTCGCTTCACGCAAATAGGGTTGCGATCGCACCCTTGGTTTGGGATGATGCCCTCCCATGGCAGATAACGGTAAACAAGCAACTTGGGGTGGACGGTTCAAGGATGGTCCTGATGGTCTCATGCTTGCATTTGGTGAGTCTGTTTCCTTTGATCAACGGCTTGCTCCATATGATCTGCAGGGCAGTTTAGGTCATGCATCCATGCTTCTATCTGTGGGTCTTCTTAATCAAGAGGAATTCAACTCGATTGAAAAAGGATTAAAGGAATTAGCCGAAGAGGTGAAGGCAGGCGATTTCGAATGGAAGGTTGAATGGGAAGATGTCCATATGAATCTGGAACAAGCCCTACGGGCTAAGACCGATGCTGCGGATAAGCTTCACACGGGTCGGAGTCGCAATGACCAGGTTGCAACTGATATGCGCTTGTTCTTTAAGGATGCATGCAGTCAGCTTCGGGATGGAATCGAACATGCTATGTCCGCCCTTCTTGCGATGGCAAAAAAGTATGCCACCACGCCCATTCCCGGATACACCCATTTACAAAGGGCTCAACCCGTTACCGTGGGTCACCATCTGCTCGCTTATGTCGAGATGCTCGGGCGGGATCACGAACGCTTTTCCACTGTTTCCAATCATGCAAATGTTTGCCCATTAGGATCGGGTGCGATTGCTGGATCTACGCTTCCTCTCGACCGGGTTCATGTTGCAAAGGCACTTGGGTTTGTTGATGAAGCGGGGGAGGCATGTTTGACGCCTAATGGAATGGATGCAGTGGCAGACCGCGATCTATTTGTCGAGTTTGCTTCCGCATGTTCCCTCTGTTCCCTCCATCTTTCGCGC
>JABBBW010000117.1 GCA_018607205.1 Opitutales bacterium
CCGCCGCCGACTGGATGTCGGCCGCAACCTTTATTTCCATGGCTGGGGGCATTGCTGCCGCAGGTTATGGGGCCTCCAAATTCCTCATGGGTTGGACAGGTGGTTTCGTTCTGCTCACCACCCTGATGGTCCCATATCTTCGAAAGTTTGGTAAAGCCACGGTGCCCGATTTTATTGGGGATCGATTTTATTCCAATGGAGCCAGGTTGGTAGCCGTTATTTGTGCAATTTTTATTTGCATGACTTACATAATGGGACAAATGCGGGGTGTAGGCATTGTCTTTTCCCGGCTTTTTGACATCGAAATCTGGATGGGGGTAATGATCGGCGGAGGAATTGTATTTTTCTATGCCGGATTGGGAGGGATGAAAGGAATTACCTACACCCAAGTCGCTCAATATTGCGTGATGGTATTCTCGTACACGATTCCGGTGATTTTCATTTCAATGATTCTTACTGGAAATGTGATTCCCCAACTTGGACTGATTGGAAATTATATCAAAGACGGTACCGAAAACGCTGTTCCTTTAATTGTTAAAATAAATCAGATTTCCACGGATCTGGGTTTTCAGGAATATACAGCCAGCACGAGCAATACCCTAGATATGTTTTGTATCACCGCCGCATTAATGATCGGGACGGCTGGTCTTCCCCATGTGATTGTGCGTTTCTTCACCGTAAAAAATGTCAAAGCAGTCCGAAAGTCTGCTTGTTGGACCCTTGGGTTTATTGCTATTATTTATTTAACCGCACCTGCTCTTGGGATGTTTGCACGTACTAATTTTGTGGAGGAAATTAACCAGAAAAAATACGAGGAGGCACCCGAGTGGTTTAAAAATTGGGAAGATCAGGGAATGATTGCCTGGGTGGATAAAAATAAGGACGGTGTTATGCAATACCAAGAAGGTTCTGTGTTTGCAGAAAAACCAGTTTATATTGACGAAACCAGAGTTGTAGGTGGCCCGCGTCCAGTATCAAATAAATTGTCAGATTCTGCCAATGAGGTGTATTACGATCGGGACATTATTGTACTAGCCAACCCCGAAATGGCCGGTTTACCCAAATGGGTAATTGCCTTGGTTATGGCGGGCTGTGTGGCAGCCGCACTATCTACGGCTGCCGGCTTGCTCCTCGTTCTGTCCACCTCCGTCTCACATGATCTAATGAAGAAAATCATCAAGCCAGATATTTCGGATAAGCAGGAGATTCGATATGCCCGAATGGCTTCCTTTGGAGCTCTCGCTGTGGCCGCATACTTCGGGATCAACCCACCTTCTAGTTTTGTTGCCAAAACCGTCGCCTTTGCCTTTGGCTTGGCTGCCTCCTCCTTCTTCCCCACTCTAATTATGGGAATCTTTTCCAAGAAAATAAACAAGCAGGGAGCGATTGCCGGGATGATTTGCGGGATTGGATTTACCCTCGGGTATATCATACATTTCCAATTCCTAACTGAGAGCAAAGATTATTGGCTGGGCATTTCTCCTGAAGGCATTGGATTCCTAGGAATGTTCATAAATTTTGCCGTGGCCTTTGTAGTTAGTGCAATCACGCCTCCCCCACCCCGGGAAGTCCAAGAACTTGTGGAAAACATTCGTGTTCCTCAAGGGGCAGGAAAAGCAATCGATCATTGAGGCTTCTTTTCCCAATTTTCGGCTTTCTATTGGCTGACTTAATTTTATTGGGAAACCCAACCCCTCACGCCCTCTTTAACGGAACCACGCTCGATGGATGGGAGGGAAACTCTGAATTCTTCCGGGTTGTGGATCAATGCATTGTGGCAGGATCACTGGAACGACCCATACCCGGGAATCAGTTTCTTGCCACAGTTGAAGAATTTGAGAACTTTGACATTCGGTTTGAAGCCAAACTCGTAGGACCAGGCAAAAATGCTGGCGTTCAATTTTGGAGTCAACGGGTGCCAGGCTCAAATGAAATGATTGGATACCAGTGTGATATTGGATCCTTCAAAGATGGCCTGCTTTGGGGTTGGCTATATGACGAATCAAGACGACGACGATTCCTTGCATCTACCAATCAAGGACAGATACAAAAAATGGTTAACCCTAAGGGCAGATGGAATCAATTACGGGTAAAGGCCGAAAATAATTCCATCTTTATTTGGTTAAATAATCAACCCACTGTTCGTTATTTTGAACAAAATAAGGAGATTCCTAATCAGGGCCGATTTGGGCTGCAAGTACATGGGGGTCCTCCCATGCAAGCTTGGTACAGGAATTTCACCTTAAAGTTAAAGTAATTGCCAAAAGGAAACTTTTCATTCAACAAAAACAAACATGAAATATTCCATTTTATTCGTTATTTTATCCATAATACCCGCCCTTCTACCAGCTTTAGATGCGAGGAATTCTGACTACCATTTAGGTTTCAGAATTGCTCCCCGAGTAAGTACACTTGGTGGAGGTCTCGAGGTGGCAAAAGGATTAAGCCCATGGTTTGGCTTACGTGGAGGAATCAATTACTTCACTTGGCAATATGAGGAGATTGAATCAGGAAATAAATACAACCTCGATTTAGAATTAAAAAGTTTTGGTTTATTCGCTGATTTTCACCCATTTAAACAAGCCTTTCGTGTAAGCCTCGGATTCTTAATTAATGGAAATGGCATAGATGGAACAGCTAAATTAGGAAGTGGGGAGACATTTGATTTAAATGGTGTTGAATACAACCTGAAAGATAATACCGCCTCCATGGCACTCTCCTATAATACATTTGCGCCCTATGCTGGGATTGGATGGGACACAACTTTTGGAGATGACGACAGATGGGGATTTGTATTTGATCTTGGCGTTGTCTTTTCCGGATCTCCCGATTTAGTCATAAACGCAACAGTCGACCCTTCTGACCCTAATGCTGCCACTTTCAATAGCCAAAAAAAGAAGGAAGTTAATGAACTGCAGGACGACTTAAACCAGTTTGAATTTTGGCCCGTTCTGAGTGCAGGTATTGTGTACCAATTTTAATACGCAGTCCTTAGTCGTTCTTAACGATCTTGGGTTCATGATCCCATAACAAGTAGATGGGAAACTTTATAGTCTCTCCAAAGTAAGCGAAAATTCCGCGGTCAGATTTCCACCAATCATCAACCGAAAAGACCTCGTTAGGCGCACCGGCAGCCTGCGTCCTGATATTACTGCCCGAAAATACTTTTTGAAATGCAAGCAAGGACCTACGGGTATGAAACTCATCGGTTACAAAAATGATCTGCTTCCACCCCTCCTTCTTCGCAAATGACAGGGCATCCTCGGCCTCGTCAAAGGTGGAGGTCGCCCCACCGGTCAAGGAGGGTAAAAGTTCCCAGTGGGCATTCAATTTCATTCGCTTGGTAACAGCCTCAGCAAATTCAAGGTGACTTAGTTCCAATGCATTAAACTCGTTATTTTTCGGTTTTTCTGCGGTGACGAACAGACGTTTAGCATACCCATTTTTCCACAACCTTAGGCATTCCGGCGTGCGAGTTTCACGATCTCCGGACAAGCATATGATGGCATCTGCTCCCTTTTGAGCATTACTTACGATAAACCATTGTCCATAAAGGGTGAGAAGTTGGGCATGAAAAACCCAAAGGATAAAAAGACCAAGGCAAAAGAAACTCAAAAACCAGGCAATTTTTTTAAGAATATTCACTCTCTTATTTGGAAAATTCCCTCGATTTCCACCATCACCCCGGCAGGTAGTCCGGAAACCCCTAAAGCACTTCGGGTCCCTACCCCGGCATCATCTCCAAACACATCCTTAAAAAGTTCGCTGCAGCCATTAATCACTTGGGGGTGTTGAGTAAATCCGCTCGGTGCCTGAACCAGGCCAAGCAACTTAACCACCCTGACTACCCGATTAAGAGATCCTAGTTCGGCTTTTAATGTGGCCAACATATTTAACCCAACTTGACGAGCCGCATCATGCCCTTCCTCAATGGATCGGTCATGCCCGACTGACCCAAGAAGCATTTTTCCATCTTCAAGAATAGGTAAGTGCCCGGAGAGGTAAGCGAGGTCTCCCACGATCATAATCGGCTTGTACAGGCCAGCAGCTAGTGGTGCAGGGGGTAATTGGATACCACTGGAGGAAAGCAATTCTTCTGGTTTCATATATTCGAATAAATGCCCTCCTCCCCCCCATTGGGGCAAGCGTCAAATCGAAGTAATTCCCCGTTGCCTATATACGGGTTAATTTATTTTATCGTGATATGAACTCATCTTTTTCAATTTCAAGACGTCAACTACTCGGTGGAGCAACTTTGGCTGGACTATCCGGCACCTTGTTTTCGCAAGCTTTGACCAAAAAAGAAGTGGCGAATCCAAAAATTCATTTAAAGCCTGGAGCAACCCTGCTTTTTCAAGGAGACTCCATAACCGATGCCGGACGTCAAAACCGTAAATCACCCAAGCCCAATGACCAAGCATCGATGGGGAATGGGTACGCATCGATGGCAGCAGCGGGCATGTTAAACAGCAGAGCAGATTTAAAACTATCTATTTTTAATCGAGGAATTTCTGGCAACAAGGTACACCAACTGGATGCCCGTTGGCAAAGCGACTGCCTGGC
>JABBBW010000036.1 GCA_018607205.1 Opitutales bacterium
AACCTCTCCAGCAAGAGTTCTTCTTTGGACTGTTCAAAATAGGCCCCAAAAAGAGTACGATCTTGTGATCGTGGGAAGTGGAATTGCCGGGTTGAGTTTTGCTTTGAAGGTTGCTGAGGCTGGGTACCGGGTCGCGATCTTCACTAAAAAAACCAAGGCCGAGTCGAATACAAATTATGCTCAGGGTGGTATAGCCGTGGTTACCTCTGCCGGAGATGACTTGGACAAACATGTCCAGGACACTTTGGAAGCAGGAGATGGACTGTGCGACGCCAAGGTCGTCAGGGAAATATTGCAGGATGGTCCGGAACGAGTTCAGGATTTGATTCGCATGGGGGTAGAATTTTCCAGCCTGGAAGATGGTAGAATATCTCTAGGCAAAGAAGGGGGGCACAGCAAACGTCGGGTTTTGCATGTTAAAGATATTACTGGCAAAGCCATTGAGGATGCACTGCTTGCCAATATTGCCGCCAAAGGCGTTGATTTATTTGAACATTTCTTCGCCATCGACCTGATAACGGCCAAGAAGTTGAACAAGCTGGGCATGGGGGAATCCAAGAGCGACCGAGTGGAGGGCTTGTATTTTTTTGATGCTGAAGCAAACGAAGTTATTACGGTAACCGCCTCTGCGGTACTGCTTGCAACCGGGGGTGCGGGGCAGACTTATTTGTACACCACCAACCCGTCCATCGCCACGGCCGACGGAATTGCCATGGCTTCACGTGCTGGATTGTCGGTGATGAACTTGGAGTTTATACAGTTTCACCCGACCACTTTACATTCCTTGCAGGGCGATCGTTTTCTTATTACCGAAGCGGTGCGTGGGGAAGGAGCGAAATTAATTGATGCTCATGGAAAACCCTTTCTTAAAAAATATCACCCCCTTGCTGACCTAGCACCTCGGGATGTGGTTGCCCGGGCGATCGATCGGGAAATGAAAAGATCGGGTGCCTCCTGTGTTCGCTTGGATACTCCCAATATGAAGGTGGATTTTAAGGATCGTTTTCCAAATGTGTACGAGAATTGTATGAAACGAGGGATCGATCCGACGAAGACTCCCATACCGGTTGTACCAGCAGCTCATTATTCCTGCGGGGGAGTGCCCACCAGTCTTGATTGTTCGACCAAGCTTGCCGGTCTTTATGCTTGTGGTGAAGTGGCTTGCACCGGTTTACACGGGGCAAACCGTTTGGCCAGTAATTCTCTACTTGAGGCGGTGGTCATGGCCCATCGTGGCGCTGAGTCTGTGTGCAAGTATTTGGCGGGGCAGAAAAAAAGATCAGTGTGTCTGCCCGAGTGGGTAGATGGAGATGTACCAGCCTCCGACGAACGGGTTGTTCTTTCCCACAACCTTGAAGAGTTGAAGCGTGCAATGTGGGACTATGTGGGTATTGTCCGTTCGACCAAGCGTTTGGAGAGGGCTCATGCCCGCTTGCGAAATTTAAGGCGTGAAATTAATGAATATTATTGGAATGCCAAAGTGGATGTTCCTTTACTGGAATTGCGCAATTTAGTCTGCGTTGCTGAATTGATCGTACTTTCTGCCCTTCAGCGAAAAGAAAGCAGAGGCTTACATTTTACCATCGATTATCCCGATCAGACAGCCAAGCTCAAGAATACTCGCGTCGCTCCTCGCACCTAGTTTTATTCAATGGTGAAAAGCTTGGGCAAAATTGGAGTCGTCGGACCAGGTGCAATTGGTGGGTATTATGGGGGAATGCTCGCACAAAGTGGAGAGGATGTTCACTTCCTCTTCCGTTCGACTTTCGATGATATTGTGCGGGATGGATTGACCTTGGTTCACCAGAGTGAGCAGGGCAGGAGTTCAAAGGTGGGAAATTTGCATGCTTATCATACACCCAGTTCCTTGGGTCCGTGTGATTGGATAATTGTGGCGATTAAGGCCACGGCAAACTCGGCCCTGGAAGAGATTATTCGTCCAATGCTAGGACCATCCACCCGTTTGCTCACTTTGCAAAACGGAATGGGCAATGTGGAAAACCTTCATCGTCTTTTTGGAGAAGGTCGCCAGGTAATGGCTGGCCTTTGTTTTACCTGTATTAATCGCACATCACCCTGTGTGATTGAAAGTCTCCTTCCTGGGTATGTACAATTTGGACAATTAGATGGGCAGTTGTCCAAGGATGCAGAAACCATGGTTCAATCTTTTGAAGCTTCTGGAATTAAGGTTCGGCGAGCAGATTCTTTGGACGATGCCCTTTGGAGAAAACTTTGCTGGAATATTCCCTTTAATGGACTTGCCATTGCTGCCGGTGGAATAACTACAGATTTGATTCTTGCTGATTCCAAACTCAAAAAAAGAGCCCATGATTTAATGCTTGAAGTACAGTCGGCCGCCTATGCTCATGGGGTTGAGATCGAGGACTCCTTTTTGAATCGTCAATTTGAATTAACCGAGCCGATGGGGCCATACAGACCATCCAGTTTGATTGACTTCCTGGACGGTAAACCGGTTGAAGTAGATGTGATCTGGGGGGAACCCTTGCGGCGAGGAATAGCTAAGAAGGTACTGATGCCAGAGACCGAAAAGTTATGGAATGAATTAATCGAAAAAACTGGAGTTGTACAAAAGACTTAGTTAACGGAGGCAGGTTTGTCTATTGGCGGTCGACGATCAACCTCGAAGCCAAGAAAGCGAATAAACCAACGGCCTCCCTTTTTTAAATCTTCTAGTACTAAGTAGAGGCAGGGTACCATCAATAGGGTGATAAAGGTAGCGAACATTACACCAAATCCAATGGCAATGGCCATAGGTTTAAGAAACTGTGCCTGCAAACTTTTTTCAAAAAGGATGGGCATCAATCCGACAAAGGTAGTCAGCGAAGTAAGGAGGATGGGTCGGAACCTGGCCATCCCTGCGGTCTTTACTGCATCCAAAAGAAAGGTTTCCTTCGTTCGTTCGTTTACATAATGAACCAAGACCAAGCTATCATTAATGACCACACCAGTCAGAGCAACTAAACCGAAGTGGGAAAGCTGACTGAGAGGAAGTCCGAAAAGGTAATGTCCGAGGGTTGCCCCGATCAATCCGAATGGAATAACAGACATAATCAAAAAGGGCTGGAGGTAGGAACGGAAAGGAATGGCAAGCAGGGCGTAGATGAGAAACAGGCAAATTCCTCCTACACGGGCAAGACCGGAGTCACTTTCTTCCTGTTCCTTTTTTTCTCCCACAAAGGAAAATTTTAAACCGGGGTATTCCTGACGCAGTTGAGGAAGAAAGTTTTTTGCCAAGTCCCGCTCAATACCAGGTACATCTGCAACCACCTTATCTGCAGAAGAACCCACATTAATGATTCGTGAACGGTCTGTTCGGGTAATCGTGGAAAACCCTAACCCAATTTTAATATCCGCCACTTCTTCTAATGGAGCTTCCACTCCACTGGGTGTACGCACTCTTAAATTGGACAGGGATGTCAGGCTTTTACGGTCACTAAGAGGGTAACGCAGCATCACCTTGACCTCATCCCTGTTTCTTTGCAGGCGCTGAATTTCTTCACCATAATATGCCTGCCTGACTTGCCGACCAAGATCAGCCTGAGTAAGTCCGATTGATCGACCAGCTGAATTCAAACGAAGTTGCACTTCGCGTTTGCCCGCAGAAAAGGTATCCCGTTGATCAAATAAACCTTCGTAGGTCTCCAATTGTTTGACAAGCTTTCGACTGGCGAGGCTCATGTTATCGAGATCAAGCCCTGAGATTTCCACCTCCAATGCGGTACGACTGCCTCCGGCGGCCACATCCCCAAAAAACAATTCCTTTAGCCCAGGGATCGGTCCGATTTGTTCCCGCCACAGAGCAGAAATTTGCGGAGCCGTACGCGTGCGCATTTCTGATTTGATCAATTCCACGCTCACTTCTCCCATGTTTGAACCAGATACAATATTTGATGAACTCTTTGGTCCGTCTGAAAAAGGCTGGGCACCCATGGTACGCATAACATAGCGAAAAGGATTAGGCTCTCCCATCTTGTCTAATTCTTCAATGACTTGCAGTCGTGCCAGTTCGATCGTATCCATTGCTTGTTCAGTAGACCGAGCGGGCACACCTTCCTGCATGTTAATCTTGACCGATATGTAATCGGACGGAACCGGTGGAACTCCTCGGATCGAGGGAACATGTCCACCGGCAATCAGGCCAATAGTCACAGCAAATAGACCACTAAAAAAAGCGAGGGTTAAGTAGCGATACCTTAGGCAGGATTCTAAAAATGGCTGGTAGGCCTTTTCGATGAACCGTTCAAGTCCTTGTGCAATCTTGTCTTGCAAGCGGGATAGGAAATTGCTCGGAGCCTGGTTGAATCGGCAAAGGCTCAAATGATAGGGCAGTATAAACTTTGACTCGATAAGCGAGAAAAATAGTGCCGGTATGACGACCAGAGGGATATCCTTAAGCAGCTTACCTAACCATCCCGGAAGAAAGAGTAGGGGAACAAAAGCCACC
This sequence comes from Opitutales bacterium, assembly GCA_018607205.1. Classification (GTDB taxonomy): domain Bacteria; phylum Verrucomicrobiota; class Verrucomicrobiia; order Opitutales; family Seribacteraceae; genus Chordibacter; species Chordibacter forsetii. The sequence goes on from JABBBW010000036.1 coordinate 4,466, forward strand.
ATACTGGTAATGATTGCAAAGGTAACAGGCATGGCCACACGGTGCGTACCATCAATGGATGCGGCTAACGGACTTTTCCCACGCCTGCCCTGTGTATATACAGATTCTCCAACCACAATTGCATCGTCGACTAAGATTCCCAGAACCACGATGAAGGCAAAGAGAGATACCAAATTGATCGAAGCTCCGATCACACCCATAGTAGCAAAGGCTCCCATGAAGGAAATTGGCAGGCCAAGCGCCACCCAAAAAGCAAGCGATGGACGCAGGAACAGAGACAGGACGAGGAAGACCAATAAAAGTCCCTGCGATGCATTATCAATCATCATTTGTAAACGACCGCGCAGGTAATAAGAACTATCCTGCCAGATCGTCATTTTGACGCCCTCGGGAAGATTAGGACGGATGGCCTCGACATAATCGCTTACTTTATCAGAGATATCCAACGGGCTTTGATTACCTACGCGAAATACTCGGAGGGTAACTGCGGGTTGTTCGTCAAAAATAGTGTAGAGTGCTTTGTCTTCGAACGCGTCTTTTACTTTGGCGACTTCTCCCAAAGTTACACTCGACCCATTTTCTGAGGGTAATAATTCAATGGCATCAAATTCCTGTCCATCTCGGGCTTTACCCATTGATCTCAGTAGGGTTTCACCCGCAGAAGTTCTGGCAACTCCACCAGGAACATCGAGCGAGGTTTGACGGAGGGTGCGAGCAACTTCGTCAAAGCTAAGTCCATGTTCGCGCAAAGCTGATTCAGAAACTTCGATTCCAATTTGAGGTTTACGAATTCCGGCAATCTCTACCTGGGTAATGCCTGGAAGGTTAGTCAAGTCATCTAGGGTTTGATCCGCTAATTTGCGTAGAGACTTTTCATCACAGTTTCCATGGATGGCAACCGCGAGGACGCGTCTTTTGATGGTGGTCACTTCAACCATGGGTTTTTCGGCTTCTTCTGGTAAAGTGAGGATGGAATCAACCCGAACTTTTATTTCATCGGCAAGCAGTTTGGCATTCCTTCCACGCTCTACCTGAACTGAGACCACTCCAAAGTTTTCGCGTGAGTACGAGGTCATTTCTTTGATGCCAGTAAGATCCCAAATTTTTTCTTCAATTTGTTTGCATATACCGTCCTCCACTTCAAGAGGTGCGGCTCCGGGGTAGGCTACAGAGATGGTAACGAGATCTAGGTCGAAGTCTGGGAAAAGCTCCATTTTTAACCCACGCACGGAAAAAATCCCCGCAATAAGAATGACCCCCATTAGGAGGTTGGCGGCTACTCCGTTTTTGGCAAACCAAGCAATCATTTATTTACTCCCGTTGGCATCCGTAACTGGAACCTTTTTGCTAGCTTGGACTGGCTTGTTTTCTCCGACTATCCGAACCTTCATTCCCTCCGAAATCACTTCAATAGGAGTGGTGCAAACACGCTCACCATTTTTTATTCCGCTACCAACCCAGACTTTTTGGTCTGCACGGTGGAGAACTTCAACTTGGCGGGATCTTAGGCCGTTTTGATTGTCCACTACTAAAATGGTGGTCAGATCCCGAAAGGCTGATTCCGGCAATAGGTAGACGGGTACTTTTTTACCAATGAGTTTTAAATTCGAAAAGGTTCCAAGGCTCAATGGATTCTTAATTGCTTTCTTGGAAAAGGGATTGGCAAAGCATTGATCAATTCGAGCGATGAAATTAGTCAACCTGGTCTTGGGATCAACAATTCCTTGGGACCGATCGATTAATCCATAATGGGTTGGTTTTCCTTCACGATTTAAGGTTTCAACCTTTATTTTTGAGAGCTCGGAGTTCGAGCCGTCCACAAAACCGAGAAAATCAATTTCCCTCTGACTTAGAGAAAGGTCAATCTCAGCAGAATCGAGGGAGTAGACCTCGGCTAGTGCGGCTGAAGTTCCTCCCCCCACTCGTTGTCCACGACCGACCATCGTACGAATAATCCGACCATCAAAAGGGGCAAGTACTTTGGCTCGGGATAAATTTTTCTTGGCCTGAGTAACAAAGGCTCTTGCCGCATGAGTTTCTGCCTCTGCCTTGCGAATCTGAGGTATTCGTCGGACCAATTCTGAAGCTTCTTTCCAATCCCGTTCTCCCCATTCGCTCTTCGCTTGTTCGGCAAGCTCCTGCTCCTGGACCAATTGAAGTTGAGAACGACGCAGGTTTGCCTCTGCTTCAGCGACAGTGCTAAGAAGATCAACTTCTTCGATTTTAACCAATAAATCACCTTTACGGAAAAAACCACCTGCCCGAAATGAGGGAGCCAGATCCTGTTCTGTAAAAGGAGCCACCCCTTCGATAATTCCAGGAACTTCGGCAATCAATGTGGTTAATGTACGCGGACGGACCACGCCATGGGTGCGAAGGTTTGCAGGCAGGGATTTCTCTTCGGCCACGATTACTTCGACATAGGGAGATTCCCTTTTAATTTCCCGTGGTTGAGGTTGTGGGCGCATCTGGATTAGATACCAGGCAAACCAGACAAGCGTGGCAAGGACCAGTGGAGGAAGAATATATTTTCTCATGATTTTTCGGCCATGGGGGATAGACCCAAGGCTAAGTAAAGATCAATTCGGTTATGCAAGCGTTGCTTGCGAATAGTAAAGGCTCGGCTCCTTGCATCAAAGGCACGTCTTTGATTTTCCAAAGCGTTAAAAATTCCTTCAACTCCCCGCTGGTATCTTTCCCAACTCAACTCGGCGGCTTGTTCGGAGGATTGAGCGGCCAGTTCGATTAACTTTTCTTGACCAGCTAATCGAATTTCTGCAGCAAGCAGGTTTTCAACCTCAACAAAAGCACGCAGGGCGGTGGAACGATATTGTCCCCAAGCTGCTGCTTGTATTGCTTTGGCTTGTCGATGAGCTGCCCGCAATCGACCACCATTGAAAATGGGTTGCGTAAAGGAACCGTTTATCCCCCATGTTTGGAAGTTTTGGTCCAACAAGTTTTCAAACTCATCGCTACGACTTCCCGGACCACCAGTAAGGGCGAGCGAAGGGAAAAAGTTTTTTCGGGCGACCCTTAGGTCAAGGCCCGCACTAAGAGCTTTTTTCTCAGCAGCGAGCAAATCTGGACGTTTGATTAAAGTTTGGCTGGGGGTGGATATGAAAATCTGAGGATTAGGGAATTCTCCAATCTCTTTACTCAAATTTTGATCAAGGGTACTACTGGGGTATTTTCCTAATAAAAAATTCAGTCTTCTTGTGTCGGATTCAAGCTGCCCGGCAAGGGCGAGACTTTGTGCCTGGGCGGTTGCAGAAATTGCCTGGGCAAGGTTTTTATCGAGGCCATTGGCAAGGCCTTTTTCGAATCTTTCTTCCACGAAGGTTTGATTTTGGATGAAAGACTGGGCACTTTTACCGGCAAGTTCGAGTTGTTGAGTTCCTTCAATCAAGTCGTACCACGCTTTGGCTGTTTGACCAGCCAGGGATAGACGCGAACTCTTGTACTCTAGGCTGTCCGCTTCAAACGCTCGTAGGGCTGAATCTCGTTTGTCAGCAAGTTTTCCCCATAAGTCCAGCTCCCAACTAATATTAAGCCCAGAGGTAAAACTATTGCTTGTAAATGAAGTGCTGCCATTGGGTAAGTTGAAGCCAATAAGGTTACGTTTAGAACGGCTACCAGTAACCTCTGCTCGGGCGGAGGGAAGAAGTTGAGCACCCAATATGGTAGCTTGTTCCCCTTTAGCGATTAATCGTTCAGCTGAGACTTGTAGGTCTGGGTTGTTGATCCAAGCCTGCTCGATTAATCTTTTAAGAGGAATACCACCAAGCGTGTCAGCCCAACCGGATTCAGAAAGGTTGGATTCAATGGAAGTTGTGTTGGATTCCCAACGTGGAGGGTAGGATATTCCTAATGGCGGATTTTTTTGGGCAAGAGGTAGGCTGCACCCAAAGAACAAAAAATGGCTAATTCCTGTTAAAGTTAGAAATATGGTTTTAGGTTTCATTCTGTTGATGAAGAATTGATACCCATAACAAAGCCGTGTGTCACGAAACGAATCAAACGATTGATCATTTCACCAACCTCCTCCTCGCTACAAACGCCCTCGGTGAAATCACGAAGTCTGCGATGCTGGGCGAGTGCTCCTAACATCGAAGAAACGGCGAGATGGAGATGCCAGTGGATTTCTTTGGTTGGCACATTGGGGAATGCAAGGGAGAGTTCTTGATGATAAAGCTTCGCAATTTGTGAGAAAAACTTTTGGTGCATACGTTCTATAAAATAAACAGGTTCAGTAAAAGTGCGGGCGACCAACTGAGCAAGGCTCCAACGAGATTTGGAACTGCGGGCAATTTCTTCTCCGATAGGGAAAATAAGAGAGTGAAAGATTTCATGAGCAGAAGGAGCGAGTTTTCCATTTCTCCGCTTAGCTTCTTCTAATAGAGCAAGTCTTCGTTTATTAATAGGTTGAATCCGTTCACTCAACATTTCCAAAACTAAAGCATCTTTGGACCCGAAGTGATAATTGGCGGCCGCCAGGTTGGCATCGGCTTCCTGTGCGACTGAGCGCATGGTTAATCCGTTGTAACCGTGTTCAGCAAATAGGCGAGCAGTAGCATCAATTAACCTTCTACGAGTCGCCAATTTTGGTTTTGCAGGTTTTGGAGGGGATGAAATCATTAAACAAATCTATTAAAACGCTTGTTTGAAAAAATACAAATGAATACCAAGTCATTATAGAGATTTTAGTGGAAGTATGGGGGGTTAATGGTTGACTTTGAGGGGTAAATTTAGTTGGGTAATAAGCTTTTCCAAAATTTCAAGTACTCACTCCGTTCGAATATGATTAAGATACGTTTGCAAAGGCATGGCGCCCGTCACGCCCCCTTCTACCGCATGGTAGTTACTCCCTCGGAAACCCGCCGTGATGGCCGATACATCGAAGTCTTGGGAACTTATAATCCCCAGTCCTCGGCACGTGAACGCGAACTCGATTTAAAGTTGGATCGCATTGATCATTGGTTAGATGTTGGAGCTCAACCAACTGATACGGCTAAAAGTTTAATTCGCCAAGGTCGCTTAAGCCCTGAAGAATGGTTGAAGCGTACTGAAGCCAAAGCCTCTGCAAAAGCTGCTCGTATCTCTAAAAAGAAAAATCCAGCTCCTGCCGCCGAAGCCCCTGCCGAAGAGGAAGCTAAAGCTGAGGAGGCTCCTGCTGAAGACGTAAAGGAAGAGCCTGCAAAGGAAGAACCCAAAGCCGTTGAAGCTTCTGCAGAAGAGGTAAAGGAAGAACCTAAGTCTGAAAAGCCAGAGTCAGAAGCCAAAGAATCTCCAAAAGAACCTGCAAAGGAAGAGCCTAAAGTTGAGGAAGCTCCTGCTAAGGAGACTAAAGAGGAGCCCAAAGCTGATAAGCCAGTGCCCCAGGCGAAAGAATCTAAGGAAGAACCTAAAGTTGAAGAAACTCCTGCCAAAGAGGTAAAGGAGGAGGCCAAGAAAGTACCCGAGGAAAAACCCAAAGCGAAGAAAGCCCCAGCTAAAAAAGCGAAGAAGGATGAGTCTAAGGAAAAACCTGAAGACACACCATCTGCGGAGGCCAAAGAAGAATCGAAAGACTCCTGATCTTTCTTTCAGTTGTATTTTTTTACACCTTTTAATTTGTAATGCCTCTTTTCGGCACCGATGATTCAACCTATGAACTCACCCCTGCGTTTCGACGTTTTGTCTCTCTTTCCGAGAACTGTTGATTCATTTGTAGGCGAAAGTATCTTGGGCAAAGCGTCGGATCGTGGATTGATTGAAGTTTCTTCCCATGACCTTCGCGATTGGGCAAAAGGCAAACATCGTGAAGCCGATGACCGTCCATTTGGAGGTGGTGCGGGGATGGTGCTAAAACCAGAACCGCTTTTTGACGCAGTTGAGGAATTATCCCGCCCGCAAAGTACCGTGATTTATATGGCTCCAGATGGAGATCCCTTTACCACGCAAATGGCCAAAGAGCTTTCAACTTCGCAGCATTTGGTTTTAATCAGTGGGCATTACGAGGGAATTGACCAGCGTGTTCGTGACGAGCTGGTTGACCGCGAAGTTAGTATTGGAGACTATGTGCTCACCAATGGATCATTGGCAGCTGCAGTTATGATTGATGCGGTAAGTCGTCACCTCCCAGGAGTACTAGGAGATGACGAGTCTCTTCTCGACGAATCTTTTGAGGACGATTTACTGGGATGTCCTCAGTATACCCGTCCAGCTGAATTTAGAGGCATAAAGGTACCGGAAGTTCTTCTTTCGGGAAACCATGAGGACATTGCACGCTGGCGCCACGAGCAAAGAGTGCAAAAGACTCGTAGTCTTCGACCTGACCTCTCAACCAACACCCAAACTATTAGGAATTGATAAGATGAATGAACAATTGTTGAATGAAATAACCAGCGAGTATCTCCAAGAAGGCCGCGACGCATTCAAAGTCGGTGACGGGGTGAAAGTTTATGTACGTGTGCGCGAAGGCGACAAGGAGCGGATTCAGCTATTTGCTGGTATTGTTATTGCCCGTAAGGGGTCAGGTGTGCACGAGACCTTTACGGTTCGCAGGATTGCCTCTGGTGTTGGAGTTGAACGGGTATTTCCTGTGCATTCTCCCCTTATTGAAAAAGTAGAAGTAGATCGCGAGAGCATTACCATGCGTTCTCGGATGTACTACCTTCGCGATCGCATTGGTAAGGAAGCTACCAAGGTTAAAGAAAAGCGTATTTTCGAAAAAAAGAGAAAGAGCTAACCCAAGCTGTTTCTCAAATTTGCAGTTAGGTAGAAATATATCTGCAGCAAATTACCTTTTTCTTAGTTCGACTAAGCTAAGCCCGTAACAAGTTAAGTCTTTCGGGCAATAAAAATTGTTCAAGCATTCTTTGGCCATCCGCAAACCCACAAGTTGTCTGCGTAGACTCTATGATTTCTTGGTATATTTGTCTGACTCTACTTCCGTATACAGATGCGGAAAAGTTTTCGCTTACGGAACTTTGATTATTCAGTATTTTTGCCCTCGTTAAGATATTCAATTCAGCCTGTTCACGCAGAGTACTTGCGAGTTGTTGTGAGGTTTTTACTTTTTGAATTATTGTTTTTTGCATGACCTCATCTAAGCACCCAAAGTCAATTCCCTCGTCCTGGCAGATTGCAGTATAAGCTCGTTTAAATGAATCAGCCGGTAATGTGACCTGATATTGGCGGTAAATATTGACGAGGGCCGCTTTAATTTTTTCTCTCAAGTAATCTCCGTCAAGTAGCGATCTCTCCACCCAGAGGTTTGAGTAGAGATTCTCAAGGTTAACTCCTAATTGAGTAAAATCTGAAGTGATGTCGGGTATATTTCTTCCGCAAAGACTCTTTCCAAAGCTCCAAGGTTCAAGAAACCCTAGCCCAAAGCCTTCTGCCACGCTAACATTAATAATTGATGCCGCTTGTCGGACGAGTTCAGGAAAACTTATATTTAATTGTTCACCCAACCCATAGGTTAAGGATAGGCCTAAACTCTTTCCAAACGATTTCCATTCATCGTAGGTTGTTTGGAAGGATGGATTGGTTGGACCGAGGCTGTTGGCAAAATGGATTTCTGGGTGAGAGGCGGAAAGTAAAGCGAGTTCTCCCAAATTTTTTCTTCTCACTGCCCGAACTGGGTAAAGGTAAAGGTTATCAGGGATACCTGAGCTGGGTGTTGTAGTTTGGACTAGGTCAGGCGGAGTGTCGCAGGGAACGGCGTTTGCTAATAAATGAACTGAACTTGGATGATCTTTCAGTACATACTGTAAAAATGACTGGTCCCGTTGGTTAAGGGCTGCGTAATGTATTTGTCCACCGGTAGGATAGGCTACTTCATGACTTTTTCCAAGGTTGAGAAAGTTTTCTGACCTTCCATCCTCTGCAAAGTCATGAGGCTGCAAAAGCATCGGGTGCTCTTCCTTGGCAAGCTGGGCAATTGCCTGAGTAAGTCCTGGGTTTTTTCCAAGCGAGTGATTGTGAACATGCCAAAGGTCGGGAAGTTGTCCGAGTGCATTACGAGCGACATCCTCCATTCTTAAACGAAGAGTGTTTGGATCAATAGAATCGGTCAAAGTCGCATAATCGAGTCCTTCAACCACCCGTACTTGGTCCAAGATTTTGCCAGTGTAAGGCCGACCGCTAAGAATAACCCACTGATCTGGGCCTTTTCCTGAATCTTTCCAGGATTGGATGGTATTTTCTAATACTCGGGTAACCCCACCCGGTTCGAGATGGTAATGTACCAGAGCTACTTTCATGGAGAAAAAGATGGATCAGGAAGAAGCCATGCGGTTGCGGTATCCCTCAATGTCAATCATGGGGGGTCTTTCTTCTTCTATGACTTCCTGCACTAATTGATGGTATTTACCTTCTTCAACCTCGAAGCGTCGGTAAAATGTTTCCAAATCAGGCATCCGGTCTAATTTTCCTTGAGCGTGCAGACGGTTAAAAAAGGTTTGGAGGATACCAAAACTCATTTTTCCCAGAGCATTTGTGGTTTGATTTCGATGAACTCTACGGTCGAGATCGGTCTGGGCAAAAGTCTCCAACCCATGCATCGCATAGAGGTCTAAAAGGTGGGAGGTTTCCACTCCGTATCCAATCGGAAAAGGAATTTTTTCGAGTACTTCTCGACGGGCTGCATATTCCCCGGATAGGGGTTGGATGATGTGGGAAAGTTCGGGGAAAAAGAGTGAGAAAAGCGGACGGATGAGAATCTCGGTAACTCTGCCCCCCCCACTTGGTCGGAGGCCGCTCGAGTAATTGAGAGGTCGGTCATAGAATGCTTTTACATAAGAAATCTCATCCCGGTGAATCAAGGGTGCAACCAGTCCATAAACAAATCGTGGGTGGATGTTTGAAATATCAGCATCCACATAGCAAATAATGTCTCCCTTAAGTTGGTGTATAGCCTTCCAAAGGTTTTCTCCCTTCCCGCGCTTGTCTCCGACCTCGGGAAGGATATCGGAGGCTAGGTAAACATCGGCGCCGTAGTTCTTTGCAACCTCAAGAGTTTTATCCTTTGAACCCGAATCGATCACTGCAAATTCATCGATCAGGGGATAACGTTCCATCAATTCAGAACGAAGAATCAAGACTTCTTTTCCAATAGTTTTTTCTTCGTTTAATGTTGGAATGCAGAGGGAAATCTTAAGGCCCTTATTTTCCTTCTCCTCAACCAGTTTAATTAAGTCCCAAAAGTCCGCATGATGAAAGGTATTTCTTTCCAACCAATTCTCGTTAATCTTATTCATGAATCACAAATTCCTTGATCAATTGCTTGGATTAGGCTGACAAGTTGAGTCATACCTGCATAAAGAGGGTCAAGCTGTACGGTTTCGTTGATCTCGCGCAAATTCTCAACGGTGGTCAATCCGAGGGTGACCGCTGGTAGACCACTTAGAATCAAAGCATTAAGATCTCCCGTGCTAGGGTCGACCTTCGGAGTAATCCCAGCTTCTTGCATAATCGATCGCGTGGTTTTTACTAAGGGGTGGGTGAAGGGAATACTGCAATTCTGTCTTTTGGCCACGACTTCCATGCTTACCAAAGTACCAGTCTCGGCAGAAAATTGTTCACATATCTCGTTGAGCTGGTCCTCCATCTGACCGATGATATCGTCGTCTTCGCTGGTAATTTCAAAACGTAACGTTCCTTGCTTGGGTGAAGTATTAAAACTTGAACCACAACGAAGTCCTCCAAAAACCAATTGTGTTTTCGGCTCTTTAGGAATGGGGATTTCTCTGATCTGGTTAATTAGACCGGTTACATGACTGATGGCTCCTGAAGCCCCAAACCTTTTCCAGTCGTAGTCGCTGGGCACTTGCAGGGTAATTTCTCCACGCAAAGTTCCAAGACCCGAATAACTCAATCGTCCAAGAGTCGAACCTTCTACACAAATACCTGCACGGGCTGGTAAACTCATGGTTTCGAGAAAGCCACTTGCTCCTTCAAGGTTTGCTCGACCGAGGCTTCGCGAATTGGCAACGAGAATAAGATCGTCACGCAATCGTATTCCCAAATCATCGAGCAGACGGGGTAGGGCGATCATTGCGGCAAGTCCCAAGGCATTATCGGCAATTCCAGGTCCAGACATGTGACCAGAACCCACTTGGATTTCGTGCCTGACTTCCCGTGAAAAGACGCTGTCGGCATGTGCCATAACCAGAATGGATGATTGACCTTCAGTTCCCGGAAGGTGAGCGGATGCATTCCCAAATTCATCAATATTTGGCGCGCTAAGTCCATTCTCCCGAAAACGGTCAACCACCGCACGAATACGTTCATCTTCGCCGTAAGTAGGCGAAGGAATTTCTCCCAGCAACACTGTGTCGGTTAAAAAAGAATCCCGCTTTTCACTAATTTTTTTGATCCGTTCAGGGATTTGATCAAGCAGTCCGCTAAGTGCTGTTTCACGATCAATTTCTTGTATTTCCATCAACCATTGATTTAGGGAGTGAAGCAGGTTTTTGCAAAGCATAACCGAAAAAATTGTTTTAGGGGTTGAAATAAAAGAGAGCTTACTCCATCACCCAAAAGGGTAAGGTATGATGGATTTTCGCTTTTTAAATAAATAGATGGCTAAAAATATAGGATTTGTGTCGACTCGTTTTGCCGGGCAGGACGGGGTTTCGCTTGAAAGTGCAAAATGGGCAGAAGTGCTCTGGGAAGATCATCATGTTAGTTTCTGGTACAGTGGACAGAGTGACCGCAATCCTGACATTAGCCATGTTATCCCTGAGGCTTATTTTGGATTTCCGGAAAACCAGTGGATTAATCAACAAATTTGGAAGGGCGATCCTCGTGATCGATTTGTGACTGAACGCATAAGGGCTTTGGCCGATTACCTGAAAAGTACCTTGTATCGATATGTGGAGAAATTTTCCATTGATCTCTTGATCCCACAAAACTGCCTGGCCATACCTATGCATGTTCCTTTGGGCATCGCTTTAACGGAATTTCTCTCAGAAACAAGAATGCCTGCCATCGCCCACCACCATGATTTTTACTGGGAACGTACCCGATTTTCGGTCAATTGTATCCCGGAATATCTCGATATGAGTTTTCCGCCCAAACTGGGTAACATGCGCGATGTGGTCATCAATGAAGAAGCACAGGAGCAATTGGCTCTTCGCAAAGGAAGCGCCTCCTTGGTCATTCCGAATGTTTTCGACTTTGAAAACCCTCCTGAACCAGTCGATGAATATGCTTCCGATGTTCGTTATGAGCTTGGTCTGTCGGAGGATGACTTTTTTATTTTACAACCGACCCGGGTAGTTCCACGCAAGGGCATCGAACAGGCGATTAAACTGGTCAGTATGCTTAAGGACCCGCGCTGTAAACTGGTGATCTCACATGAAGCTGGAGACGAAGGGTACGAGTACTTAGGGATGCTTGAACAGCTGGCCAAGGAAGAAGGGGTGGATATGCGCATAGTAGCCGACCGAGTGGGAGAAGTCAGGCAGCGAGATTCCGACGGGCGAAAAGTTTATACCCTATGGGATCTTTATCACCATGCCGATTTTGTCACCTATCCTAGTACTTACGAGGGTTTTGGAAATGCCCTGTTGGAAGCGATCTACTTTCGCAAACCGGTACTAATCAATCGTTATTCCATTTTCGTACGTGATATTGAACCCAAGGGTTTTCGCTTACTAACCATTGATGGCTTTGTCACTCCGACGATCGCTCGGCAAGTCCGTCAAATTTTGACTGATTCCGAATTGAGCAAAGAGATCGTTAACCACAATTACGAAGTGGCCAGGCAATTTTACTCTTACTCCACTATTCGCAGCAACTTACGGGCTTTTATCGCCGATTTGACCGGTTATTAAGTAAAATATGAGCTATTTCACTCAAACTGCTATCAAGCACATCTCCAGTACCCGTTTAAAACTTCTGCGCCGGAGACTGGGTAAACTATACGGTATGGACCGAGCTGACCGGTTACTCGATCGGATGTACCAAATGATCGGTCGGTATGGAGTTGGAGTGGGCTTGTCTCCCAATACAGGCCCATCCGGCCTAAGTCAGCAGGATGTAGTCTTAATTTCCTATGCTGATATGGTGCAGGCAAAGGATCGGGCTCCTCTCGAGGTTTTACGACAGTTCTGCACCCAACGGTTAAAAGGAGCGATTTCCACCATTCACTTCTTACCCTTTTATCCATGGACTTCGGATGATGGATTTTCTGTGGTCGATTACCGTCAGGTTCACAAGGATTATGGGAGCTGGTCAGATATCGAAAAATTTGCAGATGATTTTCAGTTGATGTTTGATTTAGTGCTCAACCATTGCTCATCCAAAAGCCCTTGGTTTAAGGAATTTGTATCCGGGGTGGAACCGGGAATGAATTATATTATGATGGGAGATCCCGAATCCGATCTTACCACTGTGGTGCGCCCACGCTCCTCTCCCTTGCTAACCCCATATCAGACCCGTGGAGGAGAAAAAATGGTATGGACTACCTTTAGTGCTGACCAAGTTGACTTGGACTGGACCTGCCCTGATTTACTCTTCGAATTTCTCGATATCATATTATTTTACATCTCGATGGGTTGCCGAGTTCTTCGCCTGGATGCAGTGGCGTTTTTATGGAAAAAAATGGGTACCAATTGCCTGCATCTTCCTGAGACTCATGAAGTGATCAAGTTGATACGCAATTTTGTGGAAGTGGTCGCTCCAGAGACCATTCTTCTCACCGAGACGAATGTTCCTCACGAAGAAAATATTTCTTATTTTGGCAAAGGGGACGAAGCCCATGCAGTTTATCAATTCTCTCTGCCTCCATTGCTTTTGCATGGGTTGTTGAGGGGAACTTCTAAACATATGAGGGAATGGGCTACTCAACTCAATCCGCCTCCTAAAGGTTGTCACTTTCTTAATTTTACTGCTAGTCATGATGGTGTGGGCGTCCGCCCATTGGAAGGGATTTTGCCTTCTCAGGAGGTCCTTTCTTTGGCTAAAGAAATCGAGAGCAAAGGGGGGAAGGTTTCGATGCGCAGCCTTGCCGATGGTTCAGATTCCCCCTATGAACTAAATGTAACCTATTATTCAGCACTTTCTGACCCAAATCAGCCGGAGTTAGGAGAGGCTCGATTTTTATGCTCACAAGCCCTTGCTCTTTCATTGCAAGGTATTCCTGCTATTTACTTTCATTCGCTTTGCGCCACTCCCAATGATCAGGATGGTTTCGCTGAAACTGGTAGGGCTCGCACCTTAAATCGTAAAAAGTGGCAACTTTCCGAGCTCGATTCTATGCTCGATGATGAAAATACCACGGGATCAAGGGTGTTTGACTGGTTTGTGACCACTTTAAGAAAGCGGGCATCCGCACCGGCTTTTCATCCAGATGCTTCTCAGGAAATTCTTAATCTTGGAGATTCTTTATTCGGTTTGATTCGTTCATCTATCGATGGGAACCAATCGATTGTTTGTTTGTATAATTTTTTACCCAGTTCAAGCGTGGTCAAGCCGATGAAGGAAATTAAAAAACGCTTTCCCCAAAGCAAGGCTAGGGATTTAATTAGTGGCGGAGAAATTGATTGGGGAACAAATGATCTCGAACTTCGTCCATACCAGGCTGTTTGGTTATTGTCCCATTGAATCTCTTTTTACTCGAAGAAGCCGTTGATGAAATTGAATGGCCCGCTCAGGACGAACGGTCAGTCCATTTAAAAAAAGTGCTCCAAGCAAAAGATGGGGAACGGCTTGATTTTGGGGTGATTAATGGCCCGCGGGGTAAGGGCTTGATCGAATGGATAAATTGTGGAGCGGTCAAAATTTCTTTTGAGTGGAATGCCCCCCACTTATCCGACCTTCTTCCCATCTCGTTATTGGTTGGTCTTTCAAGACCTCAGACTTGTCGTAAGGTAATCGAACAGGCTGCCTCGCTCGGAGTGGCGGAAATAATTTTTTTCCATACGGACAAGGGGGAGTCCTCTTATGGTGAAAGTTCCCTATGGCATAATGAATGGCAACGTTTGCTGATTAAAGGCACGGAGCAGGCATTTTCCTGCCATCTTCCACGATGCATTAAGGTCGATGGGTTGGAACAAGCACGAGCGGCTTCTCGAATTGTCCCCAAAGTTGCCTTGGCCCTTGATATTTATGAAGCCGCCGAATGTATTTCCACCTTCAAGCAGAAAGAGAATGAACCTGCCCACTTGGCGATTGGACCAGAGCGCGGATGGTCACATCAGGAAAGGGATTGTCTGAGGGTTAATGGGTTCAGCCTTTGTCATATGGGCCAACGTGTTTTGCGAGTTGAAACTGCTGTGGTGGCCGCAGTTGGGGCAATATCCCCAGCTTATTGGGCTGGCAAGGGTTGGTCAGGTCGGTAGATTCGATGCACGGGAGAACCGCGTTTTTCCTTACCCAAAGTTTTTGTTAATTCCCAACCTGTGAATTGAAGGACTTTTTCGCCTGGGCTTTCTAAGATAATTCGGCCATTACGAGTGAGAAAATTTTCCTGCCTAATAAGATCAAAAATTTGGGGGCAGAGCCGATCAATCTCCATGTAGGGAGGATCAATAAAAATGATATCGTAGGGTCGGTCGGGTTTACTCTTAAGGAAGTCCATGACATTACGGTTTACTAGTCTCCCCGCGGGGCCCTCCAATTTTGCACTTTTGAGAACGGCTGCAAGGTTTACCTTTAAGTCTGCAAAGACTTTGCGGTGGTTCTCAACTAAAGTGATTTCAGCCGCTCCCCTGCTGAGAGCTTCTAGACCATAGGCACCAGAACCGGCAAATAGATCAAGAGCACGGATTTGGGGAAGAATGCTTGAAATCGATGAGAATAGTCGTTCACGGGTCGTCTCGATCGCCGGACGTACTCCATTTTTCGAATTTACTCGCAAGGGAATACCCCGGGCTTTTCCTCCGCTTATGCGCATAATGTATTTTTTCTTTTTACAAACATAAATTCATCCCTTGCATGGTGTTGAGTTGCCAAGCAAGCAGTATTTTTTCTACCTTTGATTGATATGGCGAGGTATATCCGGGCATTTATTGAAGATTCTCCAGAAAATGAAGGGGATGAAGTATTGTTGGCTAAAGATGAAGGAAGTCACCTCAGCCGAGTTTTGCGCATTCAACAGGGAGATGCTGTGGAATTACTTGACGGTAAAGGGGGGCGTTTCGCTTCCAAGTGCTTGGAAGTAGATCGGAATCAAGTCAGAGTAGGTATTTCTAAAATTGAGAAGGTTGCTCCATGCAAGACCCAAACCCGAATGGCCATAGCTTTGGGCAAGGGAAACAAGTGGGAAGAAATCATCCGTCCATTAACGGAATTGGGTATCAATCGATTGACTCCTTTAAAGACAGAAAGAACAGAGGGAGCTTTTTCAGGAGTAAAATTAAAAGACAAGAAAGAACGATGGATAAAGATTGCCCGCGAAGCATCCAAGCAAAGCGGAAATGCCTGGCTTCCTGTATTTGATAGCCCGATTGATTTTCAGGAACTTATCAAATCCCCGGAAGCAGGTGAAGAAAGATGGATGGCCAGTTTAACATCGGGCATGCGAACAGAAAGCATGGGGAAAGAAGCGAATTTACTTTCCATCTTTATTGGACCAGAGGGTGGATGGAGCGAACGGGAGGAAGCTCAGGCTAAGGAGGTGGGACTTTCTTTCTTATCCCTTGGACCTTACACCCTTAGGCTGGAGACAGCTACTGTTAGTGCATTGGCGGTTGCGCGACAGTTATTGCTTTGCTAGGTAGTTGGTTATGCCGGCGGAATTTACGGGTGAGCAAAAGCTCAGGATTGTACTGGAATCGATCATTCGTGGGGTTCCCAGAGATGATCAGTGCAAAAAATACGGCATTACTTCGGAGCAATTCCAAACCTGGCATGATCATTTGATCAAAAACGGGGGGAGTATTTACGAGCAAACAGGGTCTAATGCAGGACGGGGTTCCAATCATACTAAAAAAATCCGCACTCGAAAAATAAAATATGTGCCTTGGTATATCAAATTTCTTTTAATTCTTAGTATTTTCTCGAACCTAGCTGCCGGAATCGTTTGGGCAGTTTGGAACTGGTCTGTTCAACCCGTTGAACCTGGATTGATTGTAGATGCAGAACCATCTGTATCCCAGATAGAAATTGCAGATGATAATACTTCATTGGTGAAAGATATAACCACACAACCACCCGAGTTGGATGATTTAATCGAACAGGTCGATCAATTTGGTAAGTTATCCGATGATGGAACTGTACGAGGAATGAAAGCACCTCTCTCCGGTAACAGCCCCAGACCCAATCTTGAGGAAATGCTAGCACCAGCTCTAAAACTTCCTGAGCCACCATCGAGCTTGGAGTTGGGGAATCGAGTAGATTTCATTGACCAAACCTATGAAGCCAAACATGTGGTCTACCTAATTGATGCAGGGTCTTATCAGTTAAAAGGTCCTAATGCTGTGGAACGCTTTGAGTCTATGAAACTTTCCGTCTTGGAATCCTTGACCAAGCTCTCTGCAAATTCCTATTTCAACCTGGTGCTTTGTTGGAACCTTCGAGAATCCCATGCCCTTGGCAAAACGATTCTACGGGCCAATGATGAAAACAAAAGGTATGCCACCGAATGGATTACCAGCCTTGGAATAACCCCTGATTTATTAAAGGAAGGAAGGAATCAATTTTATCCCAAGGAACTTCTTTACGCTCAAGTGCTCCCTGGAGTGGTTGGGCCTTGGTATGGACTTGCCACCGCCATGAGTTATGATCCTGATGTTGTTTTCTTTCTTGCTGGAAATATGCCTGATTTTTCACCCGATGAAGTTTCACGCAACGATTTCAACGGATTGGGAATTACTAGGGATACAAATTTATTGGCTAATCCACAATCTGCCGGAGTGGGGCAGGGGCTGAACTCCTTAATTCGCAAGACTGCAGGTTATTGGCTTGTTGCCCTACAAAGTGAGCGGAATTTGCCGGACAATGCCGAGGAAATAGAGGAGATTGCTTTAAAAAGGTTGGGCATTGATTCATCCCTGCCTGGTTTAAGTTTTCAAAAACATGCTATTCCCTGGGGAAAATCATTTGATAATTTTCTCGCGGGTTTGGAACTTGGAATATCCAAAATTCCACAGGTATATGTTTTTCAGACTTTGCAGGAACATACAAGATGGCCAACATCTTTGCAGAAATCGATGGCTGAGTTTTGCGAAAGTACTCGCGGGAACTTGAGTGTTTTTCCCTAGACCCTGATTTGCTTGCTATGTTGGCGAGTCTTTACCGATTAACCTTCCTTTATCTTTGTTTTTCAACGGGAGTTTGGGCGAATTTTGTTCAGCCTAAAGTAGATGACCTCATAGTTGTTGAACCGGTATTTGCTTCTCCGGTGGTTGTGCCGGGTGGAGAGGTATGGGTTGGGTTCAATATTTCGCTGGAAACCGATTGGCATGTTTATTGGAAAAATTCAGGCGAATCCGGTTACCCCACAACTATTCAATGGTCGTTACCAGAAGGATGGATGATCGGTGAACTCGAATTCCCCTCTCCATATTTGTATGAATATGAAGGGATGACTGGTTATGCCTTGGAGAATAATTTTACTGTGCTTGCCCGTTTAAAAGTTCCAGTCTCATCAAGTGATTCCATCGGGAAGAAGGTTGAATTAAGCGGAACCTTCAACGCCCTTGTCTGTAATGAAGCATCCTGCCTGCCCTATGAATACTCCTTTTCCATGGATCTTACATTGGGCAATGATCCGGTATTTGATGCCAAAACTCGAGAATGGCTAGATAAGGCGAGGGCAAAGCTGCCCATTCCTATGCCAACTAGTTCGATTGGAAGTGCTTCCTTTTCAGGATCCTCCGGGAAATTGTCGATTCATGGTCCCAAAATACAAAACCTAAATAGTAATGATTTTATCTTCTTTCCAGAAGAACCTTCTATATCTGTAGGCCTTTCTTCTCTTTCATCCTCGAGTAAAAATCGTTCAATTGGCATGGACTGGAGAGTAGCCGAAGGTTATGAGAAACCACCTCAAAATTTAACTGGATTATTGTTTCATCCTAGCCTTTCCAATGCGTGGGAAATCTCCTTTCCCATTGAAGTTATAGGCTTTTCTTCCCCCTCCCATAACTATTCTGAGGGAACGGAATATATCGCTGATGAATTTGTTCTACTTCGCCTTCTCCTCGCGGTCGTTTTCATCAGTATGGCTGCCTGGGCATATGGTCGCTCTCGGCAACCATCAGCACTGGTCGGCAACTGGTATGCATTTGCTATTCTCAGCTTAGTGTATGGCTTGTGGTTGGGCTACCCTGGTCGAGTACCTTCTTCCACTTTAGGTACCCTACATTGGGAAGTCTGGAGCCAGGAATTACAGGATAAATTACTTGCCGAAGGGGAAGCGGTTTATGTCGATTATACAGCTAAGTGGTGCCTATCTTGTCAGGTAAATAAACGCGTTTATGGAGATCAGGAAGTAATCGATTCGATTGCTGCAGGTAATGTGAAATTATTACGGGCAGATTGGACGAAAAAAAGTGCCCAAATTCTTAAATCTCTACAATCTTATGGTAGAGAAGGAGTACCCTTGAATGTGTTTTATCCCAGTTCTTATAATGGAGTTTCTTCAAATCCCCTCATCCTTTCAGAAGTTCTATCCGCTGATCTCCTTAGTGAAACGATGCGTGAGGGGAAGGCAGTCGATAAAAAGAATAAAGAGTATAATTTTGCCGCTCTATTGGGGCTCGCTTGGTTGGGTGGATTAATTCTTAACCTTATGCCCTGTGTATTTCCTGTAATCGGCCTGAAAATTATGGGTTTTGTGAAGCAGGCTGGTGAAGAACGTTCAAGTATCATTCGACATGGTTGGGTTTTTACCCTCGGTGTGTTGCTGTCCTTCTGGTTGTTGGTTGGAGTTCTTTTAATCATGCGGGATGGTTTGGAGGAGCAACTCGGTTGGGGGTTTCAGCTACAGGAACCTGGATTTGTATTTATTCTTGCTCTGATTCTTTTGACCTTTGGTCTCAGTTTAAGTGGTGTATTTGAAATTGGAATGTCTGTGACTGGAATAGGCTCCGGTTTGTCACAAAGATCTGGTTTATCCGGCAGTTTCTTTTCTGGCGTCTTGGCTACGGTAGTGGCCACCCCCTGTATGGCTCCTTTCCTCGGAGTTGCCGTAGGAGCTGCTCTGACAATGCCAGCTTTTTACTCCTTTATTATATTCACCGCAGTAGGACTGGGGCTTTCCTCACCTTATCTTGGCCTTTCCTTTTTTCCTAAGTGGGTACAGAAACTGCCCAAACCTGGAGCGTGGATGGAATCTTTCAAGCAATTTATGGCCTTTCCTATTTATGCCACTGTGGCTTGGTTGATTTGGACACTAGAGGGGTTGCTCTAAGCCAAAAAAAACACTTCCGGACAGATCGCCCGGAAGTGTTTTGCAACTAAATATTGCTAGTTAAAATTAGAGGGCAACTTCGCCCTGCTCGCCAGTACGAATACGCACGGCTTGCTCAATAGGGATAACAAAAATTTTACCATCGCCAATTTTCTCGGTTTTGGCGGCTTTTACGATGGTATCAATTACTTTGTCTGCGATATCGTCAGGAACGGCGACTTCGATGACTACCTTGGGGAGGAAATCAATGGTATACTCGCTACCACGGTAAATTTCTGTATGTCCTTTTTGTCGCCCGAAACCCTTGGCTTCAATCACAGTCATTCCTTCGATTCCGATTTCGGAAAGGGCTTCTTTTACATCTTCGAGTTTAAAAGGTTTGATAATGGATTTGATCAGTTTCATATTTGTATAAAAGTTAGATGACTATGAGGGTAGTTAAGATTAGCTAAGAGAATACCCATTCTCGCCATGAGCCGCTTGGTCAAGCCCCTTTGTCTCATCTTCTTCGGATACCCGAATGCCAGAGGTCAGGGCAGAAACTACTTTTACGATGATATAAGTGGCAACAACAGAAAGAGCGATCGCAGCCAAACAACCTTGGGCTTGAACAATCAATTGATCGCTCCAGCTATCGGCATTTATTCCTAAGCCTCCTAGCTCGCCTTTCCAACCAAGGTACGAGACCATTAAAGTTCCGAGTATTCCACCGACTCCGTGAACCGCAGCCACATCAAGAGAATCGTCAATGCCCAACTTTTCTTTGATAAAGCCACAAGCATAGTAACAGATAATTCCGGCTGATGCTCCAATGATGATTGCTCCGAGTGGCCCTACACTTCCAGAAGCTGGAGTAATGGTTGCAAGTCCAGCAACCATCCCGGTAACAATTCCTACCAGTCCTGGCTTTCCGGTGCTACGCCATTCCACAAGCATCCAAACCAAGCTTGCAGTGGCAGCTGAAAGATGTGTAACCAACATGGCCATTCCTGCACTGGTATCTGCAGCGGCAGCACTACCTGCATTAAACCCAAACCATCCAACCCAGAGCATAGCTGCACCTGTCATTACCATGCCAGGGTTATGCGGAGGTTTCAAAGATTTGGGGAAGCCTTGCCTGCGACCAAGCATAGCGGCCAAGGTCAGGGCAGATGCACCTGCGGTTGCGTGCACCACAATACCACCTGCAAAGTCAATTACTCCCTTTTCAGCAAGCCAGCCGCCACCCCATACCCAGTAGCATACAGGACAATAGACGAAGATAAGCCATAAGGCACTAAAGAGAAGAACTGCAGAAAATTTAATCCGCTCGACAAAAGCACCGACAATAAGAGCGGGTGTGATGATCGCAAAAGTCATTTGGAACATGATCCAAACCGTTTCTGGATGATCCCCGTTGAGGGAATCAGCAGTCAGATGTTGCAAGAAGAAGGCTTCGGTTCCCCCGATCCATTCATTGCCACTGCCTGAAGTCAAAGAGAGGCTGTAGCCAACTGCAAACCAAACCATTGATGCAAGACAGGCGATGGCAAAGCAGTGCATTAATACGGAGAGTACATTTTTGGACTGAACCAAGCCCCCATAAAAAAGAGCCAGTCCGGGCAGGGTCATAAATAAAACAAGTGCAGTGGCAGTAAGCATCCATGCTGTGTTTCCACTGTCCAATGCTGCCTCTTCCTCAACCACCTGTGCGGGTGTTGTTTCGGATACCAAGATGGTTGCATCCGCTGAACCTATTTCGGTTGGTTGTCCATCTTGAGCAGACAAGAATGGCAAAAGACCCATGCTAAATAGAAAGATTATGTATTTGGAAATCATTATTTTATTTGTTCGTGATTACAGCGGTATAATAAGTAGCTTTTACTAAGAAAAATTTTCACATAATGAGCAAATATAATTTTTATATGAAAACTTTTCATATTTTTTCCCGCCAAAACACAAAAAAGCCCGGTTCACAAAGGAACCGGGCTAAGGTTAAAAAGAAACAATAAGGATAATTAATTCCTTATTGCCCGTAAGGATTCGAGAAATTAGAGAGCTTCGTCTCCTTTTTCTCCTGTTCGGATGCGTACGCATTCTTCCATGGGTAGAATGAAGATTTTACCATCTCCAATTTTCCCAGTTTGTGCGGCTCCTACGATCGCATCGACTACTTTATCTGTCAGGTCATCTGCCACTCCGATTTCGATTTTAACTTTCGGCAAAAAATCGACGGTGTATTCGCTACCTCGGTATATTTCAGTATGTCCCTTTTGTCGGCCAAATCCTTTGACCTCAGATACGGTCATGCCTTCAACTCCGATTTCGGACAGGGCATCCTTAACTTCTTCAAGCTTGAACGGCTTGATGACTGCTTTGATTAATTTCATGATAATTCTTTTGTTTTTGATTAATGAGTCTTAGGTAGAATCGACTTACTAGTTTGTGTAGGCTTCTTGACCATGCTCAGTAATGTCAAGCCCACGATCTTCTTCTTCCTCGCTAACACGGACTCCCATAATAGCTTTTAATACCGTAAATACGATATAAGCAAAGACAAAGGCAAATATGCTCACCAACAAGGCACCCTTGAGTTGTACCATGAAGTCAAACCCGTCCGCAAATATGGCAACAGCCAGTGTTCCCCAGATCCCACATACCCCGTGCACGGAGATTGCACCGACTGGATCGTCAATTTTGGATTTGTCAAAAAAGGTGATCGCAAAGACAACAATGATTCCAGCAATTAAACCTATCAGTATGGCACTGCCTACAGAAACAACATCTGCATTGGCTGTTATTCCTACTAGACCAGCCAAAATGCCGTTAAGGGCCATGGACAGATCAGGCTTTTTCAGGGCGAACCAAGAAGTAAACATTGCACCAAGCGCACCTGCACATGCAGCTAGGGTGGTGGTGGTAAATACCAATCCCAGCGCACCTGGTTCTGCAGACAACACTGAACCACCATTGAATCCGTACCAGCCAAACATCAGTAGAAATACTCCAATAGCCGCAAGCGGGAAGTTGTGTGCAGGTATGGGCTTGATGCCATTTTCAGTATATTTTCCACGACGAGGTCCAAGAACCATCACACAGGCCAGGGCACCAAAACCACCAAAAGCGTGGACGACCGTTGAACCAGCAAAATCTTTGAAACCAATATCAGCCAAGACTCCACCGCCCCAGTGCCAAGAACCTGCAACAGGATAAGCAACACCTACGAAAAGAACTGCAAAGACCATAAAAGCAGAAAGCTTTACCCGTTCGGCAACTGCACCAGAAACGATAGTTGCTCCGGTCGCAGCAAACATAGCTTGGAAGATAAAATCACCAAACCCTGTCATGGCTAAACCGAGGCCACCATATCCCCATGTAGATCCACCGTCGGCGTTGAGGTCGCCAATCATTCCGCCCCAGCTAAACCAACCATTGAAATCTCCTGGGTAATGGGTATTGAATCCGAAAAAGGCATAGGTCAAAACGCCAATTGAGATTATAAACACATTTTTAAACAGGATATTTACAGTGTTCTTTTTTTGACAAAGGCCAGACTCCAAAGTGGCAAAACCCAAGTGCATTAAAAACACAAGAGCTGCCGCAATTACAGTCCATAACATGGAGGTCGTGAAAAAGTCATAGGCAGGTGCATATTCACCCTGTGCCTCCAACAGTTCCAGGTAGTCGTCGACTGGACCGGCTTCTTCCTCAGCGACTGGCGTTTCTTCGTGATCATCCGCATGGGCGGGCACGGCGTTTGAGAATGCAAGTATGATCGCCAAAAGAAGAAACTTCCAGGGAGATGTACCTATACATAATAACTGTAGGGATTTAGATTTCATTTTATTAATTATTGATATTCAGTGATTAGTGACACTTTTGTTAGTTAGTGAGAGCAATATTGCAGATGGCGTGCCAAAATTGACTAACCCCTGAATGTGGTCGAAAATTTTACTACCGAACCCATCCAAATGTTTAGTTTGTGATCAACTAAATTTGAATATTTGTTGATCCCCTGTAATAGGTCATTCCATTGGCTTGCCCCAAGCTCTTCAAAGTGTTTGGATGGTTCAGGTAATGCAACACGACGGCACCATGGATTTTCCCCTCGGACAATCAGCAACTAAAGGGGGGGCAATTAGACCCCTGGCGGAACGCATGCGTCCGCATTCACTAAATGAAGTAATTGGACAGGATCATTTGTTGGGTGATGGATGCCTGCTTCCCAAATTGATTCGTGAAAACCGGGTAGGGAATTTGATCTTTGCCGGTCCGCCAGGTACAGGCAAAACTAGTTTGGCCACTGTGATTGCAATGGAAGGATCGTGTAAACTGCTCAAAGTAAATGCAGTTACCTCCAATGTTGCAGAATTACGCGAGACCTTGAAGCTTGCTAAGTATCACGGTGCTGAAACCTGCTACCTTTTCGTGGATGAGATTCATCGATTCAATAAATCCCAGCAAGATCTGCTGTTACCTGACATCGAATCCGGGGAGGTTCGGCTAATTGGTGCGACGACTCACAATCCAAGATACTATGTGATCGATCCCTTGCTCAGTCGATCGCACTTGTTTTCTCTTAAGTCTCTGGATGAGGAAATCATCGAACAGGCTCTTCATTTCTGCCTTACGGATAGGGCGCGTGGCTTAGGCGATCGTCAATGTTCTGCTGAAGAGGGAACCCTTGCCAGTTTGGCTCTCTTTGCCGGAGGGGACATGAGGCGGGCATATAATTTATTGGAAACCATCGTGGAGGGGTTACCGGAAGGAGCAACGATTGGAGAGGAACAAATTGCTCTCTTTGCAGGTGAACGCGGGGTTCGTTATGATCGCGATGAGGATGAGCATTACGACACTGCATCCGCTTTAATTAAGAGCATGAGAGGAAACGACCCTGATGCCGCGGTTTATTGGCTAGCCAAAATGTTGGCGGGCGGAGAGGACCCACGATTCATTGCCCGTAGACTTGTTATATTCTCATCGGAGGATGTGGGCTTGGCCGATTCTCGTGCCTTGTTGATGGCCGATGCAGCCTTTCGGGCGTGCGAAACCATTGGTTTGCCTGAGTGCGAACTTAACCTCGCCCATGCTACCCTCTTTCTTGCCACATGCCCAAAGAGCAACAGCGTCACCCTTGCCATTGGGGAAGCCAAGCGTGCCCTGCGGGAACGACCCGTCCAGTCCGTACCCTCCTCAGTCCGCGACCGCCATGGCCGGAATCGTGAGGACCGTGAAGAAGGGGAAGAGGGTTACTTATACAGCCATGAATTCCCCGAGAATATATCCGGTCAGGAATACCTCGAAAAACCTCTCACCCTTTACCGCCCGAAAACTTCAGGTGCCGAGTCTGCTATTTCTGAACGGTTGGATAAATGGAAATCCCTCCGCCGCTCGGCCCAAAAATCTTCCCCGCTGTAAAGCGATACTGGTACCGGGGTCCTTACT
>JABBBW010000195.1:0-4189 GCA_018607205.1 Opitutales bacterium
TATGACCTGATTCTATCCAGTTATGCCCTGAACGAATGCTGGGAAGAATCAGAAGAGAAAGAACGATCCGATACAATTATTCATTTGGGCAATCTACTCAAAGATAGCGGTTACATGCTATTGATCGAACCAGCAGAGGGGGAGGTTTGTAGGTCCTTGCACGGTGCAAGTGCCCGTGCAGTTAAAGAAAATGATCGTTTATTCATTCAAGCACCCTACTTCAACAGTATGGCCTGTCCACTTTGGCAAACGGAAAGTAAATATTTTAGCCATGAAGTGCGCCCCTGTACGCCTCCGCAAAAAGTTGATCAAATTAACCAGCGCTTGAACCTGGAAATTAGGGAAGTTAAGTTTGGCATGTCCATACTTTCCCGAGTACGCCCGAGGGCCTTACCTGAAAAATCGGGCATGTTTCGAATTATTTCTCCCGTGCGCAAGCGCAAGGGAACCCTATCACTATGGGGCTTGGGAGTGGATGGAATCGAACGTGAATACGAATGGCAGAGAAGAAACCTACCTAAGGAAGATCAAAAATTAATCCTTAGTTTACAGCGAGGAGATTTGATTGATTGCACAGGAAACTCAGAACAACTAGTCAACCGGGCAAGACTAAAAAAAGTAGAAGACTTGAGTCCTAAGTTCGTTCCCCGGTGGAAAGAATCTATTTAAAATCCGATCGCTCCCCTGCTACCTTGCTTGGTAATTAACTCTCGACCAAACCAAACTCCGGTTCCGCCGTTTAATTCAGTCAAGGTAAGGAGGAAATAAAAGTCTTTCTGCGTTACTTTTTCGACCCTTGAAGTTTCCTCAATAATTTTCCCGGACAAAGAAAAGTAAGGGCGTGGACGATTGATCTGTTTATCTCCATCAGCACCGAGTTCTTTCCGTACAGTATCAGCGTATGAGTCAGCAATCTTACCCTCCGGTCCCGCAGTTGTGGAAATACGCACCCTCTTACTGGCAAGCAAGTCACGCTTCATCCCCTGCAGCAATAGATCGGTATCAAAGTAGGCCTGAGTATCATTACGAATCTCACCGATATGAAGGATGGCAGGCTGTAGTGGTGCCTCAGCGAGGCTACCACTGGCCAGTAAATCGGTAACCAACTGATTGGCCGCCCGGGAGAAGTCCTGGGCATTAATCTTGTCCAAATTGACCAGTCCCTTATTGCTCCCGTCCTCAAGATAGCGTGCATCAGCAGCCCGTCCGACCGGCTTGCGTTCTCCGCAGGAAAAGAAAAAGAAAGTAAGAATGAGCGATAAACTAAGTAATAAACGGTTCATGGATTTTTAGCAGGTTGAATCTTTAATCTAAAAGCGGAAACTCCCGGTCGGGTGGCAATTGATTCAATCATCTTGGATTCTCCTGGGCGAATCATCAAGGCTTTCCAGACAAGGGAAGTATCCTTAACTAAAAAACCCTCGTCATCTAGCCATTCAAGTTTGTGGGTAAATTGAACCTCCTTAGAGGAATAGTTTTTTATTTCCACTTGCATACGCAGAAGGTTCCCATCGACTTTACCTTGGGTTATACGGACCACTTCGAGGGCTTTTTCCAACTCGCCACCGAACTCAACTTTTTTCAACTCTGGTTCTGCACTTTTGTCCCTAGGGTCTGCCTTGCCTACCGTACCAACTTTTCCCTTCTGTGAGCATGCCGAAAGAATAAAAAGTAAAGAAAAGAACAAGGTACAAAAAGATTTTTGAATTTTAGTCTTCATAGTTTTTTTAATACTTGGAAAGCGAACAGACTCCTACAACCCGCAAGGGTGTAAAAGCAGATACACTCCGTACCCAGAGTAATTGGGTCTGTTGATTTTTAAGGTTCACAATTGTGGATAAATTCGTACCTACACCGCTTAAGGTCAACTTCCTATCTTGCGGAATTGATAATTTACAAAACCTGACCTGCTTAGGCAAGGTACTCCAGGAACGAAGGTCTGCTCGGGTAGTTGCTTGTGCCAACATACCTACACCTGCTCCTACCGATACTCGAGCAAGGTCATTCTCAGAACGAACCGCATTGGTAGCTAGGTGCTGTAATCCGCCCTTGGATATGGCTCCAGTGATCGCTTTGGTTAATTCGATGTCGAAATATTCGTTAAATTCCTGAGCAACAATCGCATCCATGTCGGCTAATAATTTGGTGGTTACCGCCTTGGATTTATCCATGGTAGGAAAAACTTTTATATCTTTCAAAAATTGATCATTTATCCGGAGACTTGGAAAAGCAATTCCCAGATAAGGAACACGAGAAGTGGCGGAGAAAAAGAACAAAGGTAGATCGAACCTCTTTTCGACTCTTACGGGTGCCCGCCCAGTTTCAAAAAAGACATAAACAGTTTTCTCAGTTAGGCGCATTCCCACCTTTGCCGCCCTGTAGTCCTCTTCAATCCATTTATTTTGAGGATAAATCGAGCTCAGTATACGTAATGAATACTCGGCCTTAGCAAAATCCTCTCTTTGGCTGGCACCGTGCAGGAAGTACAAAGATTCAAAATACAGAGCCGCTGGGTTTATAAACTTGGGAAATTCTGGCGGGATTAAGGCTTTGATTTTTTCTTTTTCTTCAAGAAGTGCGGAAGAAGAACCCTTATCATTAAGGGTTTTAGAAAGATCCACTTGTTTTTTCTCACTTTTCTCACGGGCAACGGAAAGCTCCTGACTCCATAGATCCTTGGTATCTTCGATTGCCTGTCGGGTCTTAAAAATTTCTGCCCGTGCACGACCACGATCACCTGCTAGCAAGTAATTGTGTGCTTGATAAGTCCGCAACATTGCCCGCTCATAAATCCTCGATTTGTAAGGCTTGGATTCTGCTGAACCCAAGGTGGATATAAATTCCTCAGACAATCGGGTCTCAGTCCGCAAATGTGGACCATACCACCTGTCATACTCACGAGAAGCTCCGTCTAATGCAGATATGCTGGCAGAGTAATTGGCATGCATTCGAGCAACTGCTCCTTGCTCCAAATAATAAAGCATACGATCTCTCTTCGGTCCTTCTTTCGCCAACCTTGCAGCTTCCAATTCTGCATTCTCTAGGTCTCCAATTTTCCATAGAAATGAAAAGTTTTCAGTTCTATCGTAATGGGTAGAAAAACAACCCGAAAGGAACAAGAATAGAACCAGGTACAGAACAGTCCTCATCGACAATTCAATTTGGTCATCAAAAACTAAATAACCTTGAGTTAGTTGGTTTACTCTTCAGGAAAGACCGTCATCTCAAAATTTTGGTTTCCACGGACATCGCCCACCGTTGTACGATAACGATTTTTGGTACGTAAAGCTTGCAATAAAGCCTGTTGGTTTAATTTCTTATGAAAAACAACAGGCTTATCAAAGGAATTTAACAATTTAGAGGTTAACAATAGGGTATTTAATTCGACATCCATTTTTCTGCTAAAATCCTTAGGCATACAAAAAACAAGTTCTCCGGGGAGTACTTCTTCTTCTTTTTCATTCATAATGAGAGTAAACCGGCCCAAGAGACCAATGACTTTCATACCTCCGTTGGTGGTTACACCAACCATTAGAGCAAATGGTTTATCGGATTGAATCTGTAAATCAACAAAGGTGGATGACACGGTAAACTCTCCTTGCGACCGGAGTGTATAAAAACAGTATGCCCCAGAGTGCAGAGCAAGTTTAGAATCAGAAATAAGATTAAAACTCGCAGCTTGTACACACCTGAGCGAAAAATTACGGTTTTGATTTTCTTCCAATTCAATTCCACCGTCCGGAAGAACGGTTACCGTACGTCCAATTCCAATCTTGTCATTCGATTCCAAACTGTCTCGGTCTTCCCAGATCTTTCGGGCTAACGATTTGCCAAATGCCTGATGAACCAAAAAATCATTTGGTTCATCTTCAATTGGACTCAACCCATCCTCGCTATTTTGGGGTACTCGTCTTCTTGAAGCATATCGTGCAACAACTGTTTTTGCCTTAGTTACACGAATCGCTTCCTCAATTTTTTCTCTTAAGGGATGGTTGTAATTTCTTTTTACCATCCCCATTGCCTTATTTAGCTCCCACAAAGCACCGTCGTATTCTCTTTTTTCTGATAAATCAACCCCACGCTTGTATAAATCTTCAACTGATTCTTGCGAAGCAAAGCAAGGAAATGAAAAACAAAGAAGATAACAAGAAACAAAAAAGAACTTCTTTAAAAAAGAAATCAACGGATA
>JABBBW010000195.1:4199-4535 GCA_018607205.1 Opitutales bacterium
TTTTCTTCAGTGCCAGAAGTACGCTTCCAAGAAAAATTAGACAACCCACTAATCGACAACCATTCGAAGAAAGCAAAATTTGCAGAAAGACCAGCATTATAAACTATATCCTTACGGCTTTTATTGGATCCCTCGGTGAAGGCGGTCGAAAAATATGAGAAAGAGGGAACAAGGGTTAACTTTTCACCAACAAGTTTCGTATATGAAATCGAAATTTCATGCCCGGTACCATCCTGTAAATTGGCAGGACCATCTGCCAAACTTTGTCCTGCTTGCACAGTAATTGCTTCCAGAAAGGCAAAACTAAGTCCAGTCGAATCAGCTAATTGCTTAAAT
>JABBBW010000144.1:0-4011 GCA_018607205.1 Opitutales bacterium
CTTGGGATCCCTTTCAATAACCAATACGAACCGCGTATGCGTATCGGGGCTTTCGATTTTTTTGACGATGGCAATAGTGCTGCCGTCTGCACCTGGGATGGCGATGTCTGGATCGTTTCTGGCATCGACGATGATTTGCAAAACCTCAAATGGAAACGATTTGCCACCGGGTTGCACGAGCCCCTCGGGCTGAGGATCGTTGATGGAAAAATCTACACCGTCGGAGACAATCAGATCACCCGCTTTCATGATCTTAACAACGATGGCGAGGCAGACTTTCTAGAAAATTTTAACAATGACTGGGATGCCACCGAGGGATTTCATGCATTCTGTTTCGATCTGCAAACCGACCCGCAGGGAAATTTCTACTTCAGCATGGGTTGCCCGGTTCGGGCGGGTGGAGCCGGGTTTGAGCGATTGGGCAGGCACCATGGTTGTGTGCTGAAAGTTTCTCCAAGCGGAGACGAGCTATCTATTTTTGCCAGTGGATTCCGTGCACCCAATGGACTCGGAGTGGGACCAAATGGGGAAGTAACCACAGGAGACAATGAGGGCAGTTTCATACCCACCGCTCCCTTGAACTGGGTAAAGCCAGATAGTTTCAATGGAGTGATTGATTCCTACCGAGGTGATCGGAAATTTAAAAGTTCTCCGATTGCAGGTTATGAAGTTCCTTACAGCAACTGGGGTGAATATCGCAGAAACTTTATGAAGAGACCAGGCTTTCAGCATTTTCCGGAGGAAGCACCCAAACCACTGGTCTGGATGACCAAGAAGCGTGGAGTGGACAATTCCGGTGGTGGCCAGGTCTGGGTTACAAGTGATAAGTGGGGTCCTTTGAAGGATCAACTCCTTCATATGTCTTACGGTCAGAGTAAACTCTATGTGGTGCTTAAAGAGGAAAAGAACGGGCAAATGCAGGGAGGGGTTTCCCGGATCCCGGTTGATCTATCCAGTAGTGCGATGCGGGCACGGATCAATCCCGGTGATGGGCAGCTCTATGTATCCGGACTTAAAGGTTGGCAAACCAATGCCAAAGGAAAAGGTGGGTTGGACCGTATTCGTTACACCGGCAAGCCCGTCCACCTACCCAAATCCTTGGAGGTTAAAAAAGACCGCATTGAGGTCGGGTTTTATGAGGCACTCGATCCCCAACTAGCCAATGATTTGTCGAAGTACAAATTTGGGGCATGGAATTTGAAATGGTCCTCCAATTATGGATCTCCTGAAATTCCAGTTAATGATTTAAAATTGGATAAGGTAGAACTTCTCGACGACGGTAAAACCATCGCTCTGTATGTGCCCAACCTGCACCCCGCCCACATGGTGCAGATTGATTATGAATTACAATCTGCGGACGGGCTTCAGTTCAAGGGACGCATAGATCATACCATCCACGAGGTCGAATGATTCGCTTATTAGGACTTATTTCTTTTGCATTTTGTGCATCTGTACTTGCTGAAGAAAAAAAGAATACCAAATACAAATTCTCCTTTGGTGCGATCGCGGATTGCCAGTACTGCGAGGCTCCGGATGGAGGGAAGAGAAAATATTCTTCATCCAAGGAAAAGCTACATCAGTGCGTGGAGCATTTTAACAAGGAAGATTTATCTTTTGTTATTCATCTCGGGGATTTTATTGACCGTAATTTTTCTAGTTTTGATGAGATACTTCCAATCTATAATTCTTTAAATGCACCCGGTTATCATGTTCTTGGAAATCATGACTTCGAAGTGGCGGATGAGTACAAAGAACTGGTTCCGAAAAAGTTGGGCATGCCGGCAAAATACTACGATTTCAAAATCAAGAACTGGCGTTTCATATGTCTGGATGGGAATGACCTGAGCTTTATTGCTTACCCGAAAGGTAGTGAGATGTATAAAAAGTCTGAGGAATACTACCGAAAAAAGAAAATCAGTTCACCTAAGTGGAATGGGGGAATAGGCCCTGAACAATTGCACTGGTTAAGGAAAACTTTAGAGAAGGCTGAGGACTCAGAGGAAAAGGTTGCTCTCTTTTGCCACTTCCCCGTCTATCCTCCCGATCCACACAACCTATGGAATGCAAAAGAAGTGATCGCTCTGTTGGAAGAATTTTCCTGCGTAAAGGCCTACATCAATGGACACAACCACAAGGGCAAGTATGGGATCAAAGGCGGCATTCACTACCTTACTTGCAAAGGCATGGTGGATACGAATGAATCAGCCTATTCCATCATTCGGATGTACCCCGAATATCTGAACATTGAGGGATATGGCCGGGAGTCCAATCGGACTCTCGAGTGGGAATAATTTTTTGTTTTGTCCTATGACTTACAGGTCAGAGATTGATGGTTTACGTGCAATAGCAGTAATACCTGTTGTTTTGTTTCACGCAGGTTTTGAGTTCTGTTCAGGTGGCTTTTTGGGAGTCGATGTTTTCTTCGTTATAAGTGGTTTTCTAATTACATCCATACTTGTTGAGGAGTTGAATCAAGGAAGCATTTCTTTAAAACAATTTTATCTAAGAAGAATTCGTAGGCTCATTCCAGGATTCTTGTTCATGCTTTTGGTCGTTTCATTTTTTTTCCTTCTAGTAGCTCGGCCATCTCAGCAGGAAAGTGAGTCCTTATCCAATTCTGTTCTTTCGTCTCTATTTTTTTACTCAAATTTTTATTTTTCATTAAATAACGGTTATTTCGCTAGTTCGAGTGAGCTAACTCCTCTGCTACATACATGGAGTTTGTCTGTTGAGGAGCAGTTCTACTTGATTTATCCGATTTTGCTTTTGTTTGGGTTCACATGGAAAAACAAAAGTCCCATATTCTTAATTTCCTTTATTTTTTTCTCTAGTTTATTTCTTTGTTTTTTTGGAGGAGAAATATTGGGTAAATGGAATTTCTATTTACTTCTCACACGTGCATGGGAGTTGGCTGCTGGTGCACTATGTTTTTTTTGTAAAATCAAAAATTGTAGAAATTACCCACAATATTTTTTTGATATTATTTCACTCCTAGGTCTAATTTTGATTTTGGGTTCATTTTACTTTTTAGATGAATCAATTAATTCCCCAAGTCTGTGGTGTTTATTTCCGGTAACGGGTACAATTTTAATTATTAAATTTTGTAGACCGCAGGGATTTGTCTGTCGTTTCCTTTCAGCCAAAGTCCTGGTACTAATCGGAACACTTAGCTACGGCATCTATCTTTGGCACCATCCTTTGCTTTCTATCAGTCGTCATTTTGTAATTCACCCATTTTACCTAGATGAAGATATTGTTATCCTCTCCATTTTACTGACATTTCTGGCTGCTTGGATTAGCTATTTTTTAATCGAGAAGCCATTTCGATCTGGTGCTATTTCCCTTAAGTGGTTACTTGTTCCCTTTGCCTTACTTTTAACTTTAGGTTTTTTGCCTAATGAAATTTCGAAATTTGGCTTAAATCCAAGAAGTATTGTTTTTTCTGAGTCTGTTCGTGATCTAGCACGAGACAATTACGATTCGGACCGAAGAGAAAAAGGATATTATTTTGGAGATTTATCACAGAGGAAAAACGATCTTCTGTTACTAGGCGATTCCCATGCAAGAATGCTTATGCCTAGTCTTGGGGAGTTGTTGGAATTAAAAAAATGGAGAGGTTTTCATCCATATGAAAAAAAGTTTAAAACCAACTTTTTGGCGATCAACCCAAATACGGAAGAAAGTTTTTTGAAGGCTTGGCATAAGCAAATTAAGATAGATTCATACGGAGCCAAAGCGATATTAATTTCATTTAGGCATTCAAGATCTAAAGATAATTACTTTTACGATCCTCTACTTCCCGATCTCCCTCAGGTTTTTTTTGATAATTTTGAAAGTAGTATTCTATACTTATCTTCCTTGGTTCCTAAAATACTCATGGTTGCTCCGTTTCCCGAATCTCCATACTGGGGACCGAACATCGGAAGAAGTTTTTTTCAAAGAGAAAATTGGTTTGATACTTCAGTTTCCAAATACATTTCTTTACACCAGAAATTCCTTAATCATTTAGAG
>JABBBW010000144.1:4021-4514 GCA_018607205.1 Opitutales bacterium
TATACCCACATCATTTTCTGGGTAATCAAGATGCTCATTTTTCTTATTTCTTTTCAGGCGAGAGGAAGAGTTTTATTCCTTATTACTACGATGATGATCATCTAAATAAGTTTGGCTGTAAGGAAATTGCCCAAGAAATCATTTCAGGAATTAAATAACTGGATATGGTCGGGAGACTAAACAAAAACTTTTAAAACTAAGAAATAATAATTGAAAATATTTCGACACTAGTTCTTAGACTGCTTTTCAGTCTGGCTTATTTGGCTAACTTGTTCGAGAAACTGGTTCAATGTAATCTGGGACTCCAAATTTTCGATCCAAGATTCAGGAATAGAAGATAGTCCATTGGCCGAACCCAAGAGGATACCGAGAGCTAATCCACGGGCACAATTATCTCCTCCTGCCATGGCATTTTCAATAAACGCTGCCTCGATGTCATCTCCGTGTTTTGTGGCTAGGTAGAGAACGGAGGGGAGGGCGGATGAGATGGAAC
>JABBBW010000113.1 GCA_018607205.1 Opitutales bacterium
ATGTAATATTTTAAACTTTAAAAATCTACATACTTAATCTTTTGTGCCTGGATTTGAACCCCTCCGTCGCTACCATTTTAGTCATTTTAAGGTAGTATCAATACTTTAAATGCTCGGTTTTGAGGGATCAGTTTAGGAGAAGAACCATTTCTGTAGCTTAAGGATAATCCCTGGAATGGAAATACTCTCCCGTATGCTACCTCTTTTCCAAAGCTCATTCCTGAACCTGTGGCCATAAAAGATATTCTATTTCCATAGGGAGACCCTATGATCGTTGCCGAATCCATTGCCCCAAATTTTTGCCCCTTATATTTGGCATTGGTTGTCATCCATTTTTCCTTGTAAGGAAAAATTCGGGTTTTGCCAGATGCTGGTTTTAGAACAAGGGAGCCATCGCCGATGTAAGGCATGACTTCTTCCATCGATTTATTTTTGGAGTCGGGAACAATCCCGGGTATAGAAGTGTTAATGCTAATGTTTGTTGGTTCTTTTTCTCCATTTGGATCACTCATTTTGGACCATAGAGTTAATCCTTTATCGTTGATTTGAATATCGTACTGAAATGTACCACCGTTATTTAAAGTACCGGAAATAGTGGTTTTTTCTCTCTTCATAGAAGCCTCCGGGGGATTTTCGAAACCGGTGATCTTCCTGGATCGCCTGCGATGCTTTTCCGGGTTGGTCCTATCTGTATACCGCGTGCCAAAGCCGATTCCAAAAGTTTTGAACGGTTTGGATGGATCTTTACTATTTTTAAGCCAGATCTTAACCGAACTTCCCGACGAGCTTAAGGCAGCATCGAACCTCTCAGACTGAAAAACAGTGTTGTATCCCTTGAACGGCCCGTTGGCAAAAGAGGCTAACCTTGAGCCTTTTGCAGGCGAAATCGATGGGGCACGGTTTACGGTTAAACTCTTTCTTCTGAGAGCTTCCAGTAAGATCTGGCTACCGGAACTAAACTTATCCCAGGGTAGTTCAATGGGGTCTATTCTGCTGGCGAGTACGATAGTTACAGCAAAATCATCCGCGTCCACAAAACGAGCACGGATCGATGCCCCGTCGGTATTAGTAAGTTCCTGCATCTGATCCAAGGCATCAGCACTGACTGTAGGAACTTTCATTTTACTTCGAACCTTAGCGAAGGACTTGGCTCTTTTTTCTTTTTGATCTAACAAACTTTTAAGTTTTTCAGCCAATGCAATGGCTTGTTTAGAGAGGTTGTCGGTGTGGATTTCCACTTCATTTCCAGATCCAGTTTCCAGAGAAACTTCGTCACCTTCAAAGCCAATGAACTTGGCCTTCAGTGGGCGACCATCCGCACTGACCCATACCTGTGGGCCCGATAGGTCAAGTGGACCATTAGGGTCTGTACCCTTCTCTTCACTTTCTTGCCTGGTTGCTGCAATTTGGATTTCCTGCGGGGTCAGTTGCTTGGTGAGAGGTTCACTTTGATGGGCGAGTTGTCTGGCTAGGTTCTTAGATTCCTGACTAAGGAAGGAGAATGAAAGTTCAACCGTTTGCCCGTTGAAAAGTATTTTGACTGCCGAACTGTTTGCACTAATAAATTCCGCTTTAATAACTCTGCCTTGAAGGTCTTTCCAGTCGTAAAGGGGCTTTGATTTTATTTGAACGGGTGGGGTGGCAGTTTGGATAGTCTTGGACTCCTTACGAAGCTTGATTGCCAATGCCTTGGAGAAGGCACTGAGCGAATCAAGAGGGAGGTCGAGTTCCTGTCCCTCCATCGATATGGTGACAGTACTTTCATTTGCACCCACGAAATCTGCCTCAATCTTCTGTCCGTTGATATCTGTCCAAATGTAACTTTTTGCACATAGCAAGGGTAGGTCGGGTGAAACCGTGAATCCTAAAAGGATGAATGCTACTCGTTGAAACATAATGAAGGGGCGTTTTACTTGAGGGCTTATTTAAACAGTGGGGCGGGTTGTCACAGGCTTACAATGACTAAGCTCAATTTATTTTAAATTAAATAATAAAGAAAACCATAAATTGCGTAAGATTTCTGTTTTGCTAAGCCTAACCCAAATTGAATGAATGAACTAGCTTACTAGGAGTAATTTTCAAGCGCCCAGTATACTTTTTGCTAAGCCAAATTTAGCAGAAAGACTCCTGTAAATTTACCAGTGAGATTTTTGCACACTCGTACGAGTTGGGGAAATAATCAAATGCCTCCACGGATACCCATTTGGCATAGCCTGTATTGGTCAAGGTTTCCGCTACTTCTTTGAAGTTTGTGGCTCCCTGTCCGGGGCCCCGGAGGTTGGAGTCGTTAGCATGGAAGTGGATACACTCTGGATAATATTCGCGGATGGCATGGCATACCCCATCTGGCTCTGCGGTCATTGCCTTGACATCGAGATGCAGTCCGCAGGCTGGATGGTTCACAGCTTGGACAAAATCTCTTCCCTGCTCGCAGGAACTGAGAAAGTCGGTTTCTACTTTGGCAAGGGGCTCAATCGCAAAAGCCACTCCATCACCTTCGAGGTCCCGGCAAACTTCCTGCATCAGCGATACCGCCCGCTCAAAGGCCTCTTCATAGGATACGCCAGGCAACAGGTTGCGTTGCTGGGGGCTGCCCAGCACCAATATTGAACCATTCATTCTCGCGGTTAACTGACCTAGTTTAATTAAGTACTCTTTGGTGACTTCCAAAATAGCAGGATCATTGTGAGTCAGATGCAATCCCTCCGTCTCTGCCATCAACCAATGCAGGCCCACCACTTCCAATCCCGCTCTTTCCGCAGCCGTTCGGCAACGGTCGGCATCAGATTCACTCAAATCTCTGGGATTTGTTTGCAAGGTAAAGGGGGCAACTTCCACACCCTCATATCCGATGTCAGCAATTTTCTGGAACGCGTCCTCCAAGGGAAGGGTGCGAAAAATTTCATTACAGAGAGCAAATTTCATAGTTTTAAAAGGGATAAGAAAGGAATTTAGACATCATTTAATTCAGGCACTTTAAATTCGGCATTATTTGTATCCTGCAAGAGTTCATTCGCATCATCTGCATATTCACCAATGTGCCTCTCCTTTTTTGCATCAAAAGTTAACCAAGGTCCTACTGTATAAGTGTTCTCTTTCTCGGGGATGCCGACACCCTTGCCCATAATCTCATGGAGTTTACCAAAGTGTTCGGATGCCTCCTTATTATCTTCGAAATGTCCTGCTTTCTGATTGAACGGCACCTTTTTACCTAGCCTGTAAGAATTGTTGATAAGATGACCTAACACACAACCATAGTGTGCATCTTTGACATTCCCGTTAGCCATCTCTGGTTTACCAGCTCGACAAGCAGTAATGAAACTACCCCAAGTGCCACCTGGTGTTACTTTGCCTTTGCCGAATTCAATCTTTTCACCCTTATCACTACCTTTCGGATAATAACTTTTACCAATGATTCGACCGCCATCCTCAAAATAATACTGATTCTCAACCTGGCGCTTATAACCCTTATAGTTTACATTTCGCACATTGAAGAAAACCTGCTGACCGTTTGCGTATTCAGCCATTCCAAACATTGAATTAGGGGTCTCCCCTTGATCCTTCCATTGATATCGACCGCCAATCGCCATGGTTCTAACGGGATGGGTCTGATCATCATCAATTGCCCATCGAGCCACATCCAGTTGATGGGTACCTTGATTATTTAGGTCGCCATTTCCGGTGGCCCAGAACCAATGCCAATTATAATGTACATAGTTGCCGTGGAATTTCTCGATTACGGCAGGCCCTTTCCAAAGGTTCCAATCAAGATGAGCAGGAGGGGGGCTAATGTTTTTGTGACCGATGCTTCCCCGCGGCTTACAGCAATAGCCGTATGAGATTTTGAGGCGGCCCCACTTTCCGGCTTTTATCTGCTCATGCAAGCCAGCACGACTAGCATCACTTCGCTGCTGAGTGCCGTGCTGAATAACCACACCATATTTTTGCTGAGCTGCAACAGCGATTCTGCCCTCAAAAACATCATGGCTCATTGGCTTTTCAACATATACATGCTTTCCGGACTGAGCCCCCCAGATCGTCATTAACGAGTGCCAATGGTTTGGAGTAGCAATAGTCAAAGCGTCTACATCTTTATCTTCCAATGCTGTCCTAACATCTGTTACTCCCTTAATATTCTTCTGCCCCCGCCCCTTGAGGCTCTCAACTGTACGGCTTAATAGTCGCTTGTCTGGGTCAATGACATAGGCAATTTCAACATTTTTTTGACCAAGGAAACCATTGATGTGACTCTTTCCTCGACTATTTAATCCAGCAACAGCTATTCTAATTCTATCATTGGCTCCAATGGCTCGATGTGCGGACTTAGTGTTTGAAATCAAGGGAAAACCGCTAAGAGCAAATGCACTTGATTGGATGAAGTGACGTCTATTCATCGAGGGCAATTGGTTGTTTGTTTTTATTTGCCCGTCGCAAGATAATCCTCGGGGTAGCCTGGATGCTTTGGCATGATA
>JABBBW010000093.1 GCA_018607205.1 Opitutales bacterium
GCTTTTGAGAGCACCAGCTTGGGGAACTGAACCCATAACTGCAGCTTGGTTGGATGATTGCATATCTTCCAGTATTTCTCTGCGAAGAATTGAAATTGAACGAGGTGCGCTGATACCAATTTTTACTGAATCTCCTTCAATTTTGGTAACAGATATCTCTATCTCATCACCTATTTGAATACCTTGATCGACTTTACGGGAAAGTATAAGCATGACCCTTCAGCTAAAAAATTTAGCTGCCACCGTCTGATAAATCCAAGAGGAAACGAGCAGAGTACTTATCATGGTTGTTGATGATACATTGCTTCGCTTTAAGGGAATTTCGGTTAACGATTACGGGTCCCACCAAATTTACAGAAATTTTCGAAGATTGTTCAGAAGGAAGGGTCACAATATTTAATATCATGGTGTCGTCACTACCAGTAATGCCCAAGATTTCCACATCAGCATCTGAAATCTCAACCGCATAATCCGGAATAATTCCACCTGGTTCAACGACGATAAATGCCAAACCATTCTTCTCTTCTTCCCTCAACCACATGAAAGGCAATTCTTCATGATCGTAAAATAACTCCATTGACCTAATTTCGGAGAAACCAAACAAACCTTGCGGCAAGATAAGTTGGTGACTTTTTTGAGAACTTTCAACCCCTTCTGTCTTAAGTTCTTCTCCTATATTTAGTTTCATTGAGAAAAGTTATTAACAAATTACAGGTAATTAAGCAATGAAGTATTAAGTAATTGAGCACCAACCTGCATTGCCGCTTGGTAAGCGGTTGAAACTCGGGTTAGTTGCATAATCGCCTCAGAGATATCTACATCTAGGTCATTTGACAAACGTTGATCAATTTCCAAATAATATTCTTCGTCATGCGAACGAACGGTATTCATTCGAACCATCAGAGAAGAAAGTGAGCCTATTTTGTCTATAACCGAGTCTTCTTGCTTAATAAGATCTTTTTCGGCTAACTGAACGACCTCGGTCATTTCAGCGATATCTGTGTTGGCAAGTCCATTCCTAAGATCAACTAGAGAAGATAAAACCGTAGTCAGCTCAGCAGTACCTCCATTTTCTGCATTCAAAAAGGAACTAATCTTACTACCTTGCCCAACATAAAATTCAGCGTTTTTATCAGAACCTGTGTAAGTCACGCCAACAAGGTTCCCGCTACTGTCCCTGTGGTCCAAGAAGGTTTTCTTACCAGTTGCAAAAGAATAAGTATCACCAATTTGTGCACCCATTGGATCGTCGAGTACTGCAGTATCTAATAAATCAAATCCTGTAATAACAAAAGGACCAGGATCATTTGGGTTCTCACCCCATATAATATTAGCTCTTAATGAATTACCTTCTGGTAAAACAATCTCTGCAATTTGATAAGATTCTGGAATAGAAACCACCCCTGCTCCATCATTAGCACCAGGGAAAAAATAACGACCAGGGTTCTCAACCTGCAATCCGGAGACAACTCCATTTACATCGGTCATAACCTTAATCTGTGCATCTACACCAACTGGGCCGGCGAGTTCAATCTTGACGGAAGCTTCATCTAAATTATTTACATCGAAGGATAAAACTTGGTTAACCGCCTTAGTAACGGGCAACCAAACATTGTTATTGATTGCCTCTCCACGGGCTCGGCGAAGATCTAATGATTCGCGGGAAATTGCATCAGGGCTCTCATAAAAAAACTGATCGCTCGGGCTTACAATCGTGAAGGTATAATCGCCATCTGATCCAAGTAGTTCCTCATCATCTCTATTATTAAAACCAACCACCCCACCTTGATTATCCAGTTTACCGTCAGTTTGACATTCGAAATAAACGCCATTGTGAAAAACAATTTGGCCCTTTCGATATTGCATATCAGCTGACCACTCGGAGCCCTGAACGGCAGAAAAAGTATTTACAGGGACGAGGGATGCATTCTCATTTTCCAAGATAACTGTATTGGCATCATCTAAATTTTCTTGAGCAACGAAAAAAGTCTGAGATTTAGGATCATAGACAAAGGCTCCCTTACGTATTGGCTGTTCGATTCCCTCCTGCAATATCGTCTCTCTTCCTTCGAGAGGAAGTTCATCTCCAAGAAACATGTACACTCGACCAGTAGATTCTTCATATATCTTCTCGCCGACTGCTACTGAACTTGTAAGATCTCCGACAATATCAGCTTCCTGAATGATTGTGGAGCCATAAACAGAATTAACATCTTCCGGGGAAAGAACATTCGCCGTCAGATAATAAGATCCCCTGTATTGAACCACATCTCCACGATTCAAATCTGTAGAGGAAGAATCATTTAAGGCACCTTTTACAAAAGAACCCCCAATTTGAGGTTGACCGTCCACCAAAGCCGCGAGTCGATAGGATTGACTTGTAGCGTCAAAATACACGATACCTTCTGAGTTAGATGCATCGGCTTCAAAACGAGAAACTGGGTACGCCACTTTTGTGACAAGATTATCTGCGTCTAGATATAATTGATTTTGGTCGGTGTAATTTCTTGTTGAATTAAAGAGGATATCAAAGCTGTGGTTTACCGCATCAGATCGATCACTGAATAGCCTACCATCTGGACCTGAATAATAAAAACGGGTTTCTGTCCCAGTACTTTTAATATTCCAGTCTTCACGATCTCCGGAATAATTACTTCCCATATCTTTCCAGAAATCAGAACCTATTTGAGTAGGATCGTGGTTAAAGTTTTCGTTGCCGAGTGACTCCCAAAGTTTCCCGTTGTGTTGGACTACATCTCCTAATTGGTATATATTCAGTCGCTTCCACGGCTCTGCAAGAGCAATGTCGATCTGAGAGGCGGGATCAGTATAAGTTTGGGTAACATTAATCTGCCAATGAAGTTTTTCATTTTTAACAGAGTTCCAAACACTATCTTTTTCCTCAGTAGTTAGAGAACTGTACTCTTTTCCTGGAAACAAAGATTTTCCTTTAGCCACGAGCATATCTTCTAATTGCTCAGGATAGTAGCTATTCGTATCGTATTTTGAAATATATTCTGCTGAGGCATTAAATGATTTACCCACGGTGCCTCGAACCTGTAGTTGTCCATTGGAAGCAACTTTTGCGGATAAAGAAAGATCATGGTCGTGAGGCTCTGTTGACGACTTTGCTCCTCGGACAAAAGCAAAAGAATCTAATGTTTCATAAACTTTAGATTCACTCAAAAAATATCCATCTGAATTGATCAAATCTCTTATAAGACCTGTGGCCGTTTCCGTGGAAACATTTGATACAAAATCATTAGGATTAATTTGTATCCAAGAATTACTGTTAGTCTCTGGGATCTCGTTTTCTATGTTGTCTAGGGCAGCTTCCCAGTAGGATATTTCTTCTTTACTGGTAAGAGTGTAAATTTCAGAAACTGAATCAGCTGGAACTTTCTCCCATTTAGATTCAGTAAATTCTTTTCCAGCTTCAATATCAGAAAAAGCCCTAAAATATTCAAAACCCCACTGAACAAGATCACCCGAAGAATAGATCTTGTCTGGACGCCAGTTTTCAATTCTGTTTTCGGCAGGTTCCAAATAAAAAGTACCCTCTCTTTCAACAGCTGCAAAATATCCTCCGGTTGAAGGAAAGAAGTCTAAATTAGGTTGATTTCCAAGGCTAACCGCAATCTGTTCAATCTGTTTGGCATCTAAGAGATAAATATCTGCTGATCCATTCTGTAATTCTCCAACCTTTTCCTTACTCCAGTCCTTATCGTCTAATTTAGCAAGTATGTCTGCCATACTTGTAAACTCGAGACCATCAACGAGAATAGAGTCGTCTTTTTTTTGGGTTACCTTAACCAAATCGCCTTTATTGTATGTATCGGATAAAATATACTCGGAAATATCAGGGGTCTTAGCTTGAACAACATACTCTCTACCGTTTGCATGAAAAACAAACTCATCGCCTTGCTTCAAATATCTTTTGCCACCAGGAGATCCAACTCCAATGGAAGATTGATTTAAGTCCAGAATTTTCATTTCTGCTTTCTCAACAATAACATCAGAATGAGCAAAATCTGGCTTTAGCTCCTGCCCACCGAACAATGACTTTCCACGGTGAGTGGAATTAACTCGATTTAGTGTCTCATCAATTAATTGGTCGAGTTCCAAAGAATAAGTTTCGATCCCAGAACCATTTAAACCTCCGCCTGCTAAACGGGCAATTTCTTGGGCACGTTGGTTAATTTCTCGCAACTTTTCTAAATTCATATGCCCAGCATTCAGAAACTCAGTCGCATAAGATGCATTCCGCTGGTATTGAGAAAGTCTACTTTTTTGAGAATCTAGCTGAATTACACGGCTCATCTTAGAACCATCGTCTTCTGCATGGGTAATTGTTTGCCCCGTTGAAATCTGCTGGTCTAACTTAAACCTCTGCAAGTCCAAATCCCTTATCCGTTGAGTAACGGACTGGGTGACATTCAAATCGGGTATTCTCATCAGTTCAACAT
>JABBBW010000161.1:0-20289 GCA_018607205.1 Opitutales bacterium
AGCACCCACCGCAATTAAACCGTTTTCCCGAAGGTTGGCAACGAGGAGAGATGGATCAAAAGTAAGGCCAAGACCAAGCATCAATCCTCTGCCTTTAATCTCGGTAATTTTCTGGGGGAATTGGACCGCGAGATTTTGCAGTCCAATTTTAAATCCTTCCCCTTTTGTCTTAGCTTGTTCGATTAAATTTTCATTCTCGATAA
Source organism: Opitutales bacterium (assembly GCA_018607205.1). Classification (GTDB taxonomy): domain Bacteria; phylum Verrucomicrobiota; class Verrucomicrobiia; order Opitutales; family Seribacteraceae; genus Chordibacter; species Chordibacter forsetii. Next base: position 204 of record JABBBW010000161.1, read on the forward strand.
CGTCTAGCACCGAATGAGCCGCAGTGCAGGCTAGGGGGGAGCCGCCATAAGTTGTTCCATGACTACCCGGAGTAAATAGTTGGGAGTGTTGTTGATCTACCCAAATCGCTCCAATGGGGAAGCCCCCGCCCAATCCTTTTGCCATGGCGATTGCATGTGGTCTAGTTCCCGATTTTTGGTATCCCAAAAATTCACCTGTCCGTGCTATGCCCGCTTGGACTTCGTCCATGAGAAAGAGGAGATTGTGTTTTGAACAAAGAGTTTCCAACCCCAAAAGAAACTCGTCGCTAGCGGCTTCTAATCCGCCTTCTCCTTGGATGGACTCGACAAGTATAGCAACGGTTTGACCGTCTATAGATTGTTCGAAATCACTAAGATCGTTGTAACGGCAAAATACAAAACCCGGAAGGAGCGGTTCAAATCCCTGCCGATATTTGATCGATTCGGTCGCGGATAAAGCTCCAAGGGTACGACCGTGAAATCCATTGGTCGCAACGAGCACCTTCGACCGCTTGTTTTTTGTTTGATTACCATGCAAGCGGGAAAGTTTGATTAAAGCCTCATTCGCCTCTGCACCACTATTACAAAAAAGGATTTTTCCGGGACCGATTTTTTTGACCAGTCTTTCAGCGAGTGAAACCTGCTCGGGGATAGAAAATAAGTTAGAGCAGTGAACGAGTTCGGCACTCTGTTGCTGGATATTTTTCACCCAGTGGGGATGGCTGTGTCCAAGGTTGGTAACGGCAATTCCTGAAGCAAAGTCTAAGTACTCTTTACCTTGAGAGTCCCACAGGTTGGATCCCTTCCCCCTGACAATTTCCAGGGGCGGTGGGGCATAGTTTCCGATAAGGAATTCTTGATGTTTTGGAAGATCCATCTATTCAGGCATGGACAATTTCCGTACCAATCCCCTGATCGGTAAAGATTTCCAATAATATACTGTGCGGCATCCTACCATCGATAAAGTGAACCCGGTTGACGCCTGCTTTTAGAGCTTCCACTGCACTGGTAACCTTTGGGAGCATGCCGGCGGAAATTACCCCTGCCTCTTCTAATGGCTTAACCTCGCTAATCGCAAGGCTGGAAAGAAGGGTTGAGGGATCCTCTGGATTCCTCAGTAATCCAGGTACGTCAGATAAGTAGACTAGTCTACGAGCCCCAAGAGCCATGGCGACTTGGGATGCAACATTGTCCGCGTTTACATTGTAACAAACGCCTTGGCTATCCGATGCGGTGGACGAGAGAATTGGCATTTTGCCCCCATCCAAAGCCTGGATGATGGGATCGGTATTAACCTGGGTCACCTGACCGACAAAGCCTAAATCGTTCTTGGATTGAAGTTTTTCACAGGACAATACCTGCTTGCCGGGAAACCTTTGAACTTCACAGTCATGCGACGATACAAAGTCTGCGACCTCCCGGTTAACTTGTTCATTGAGAACTGAATCTACAGCATCGATGGTTTGCTCATCAGTTACACGGAGCCCGTCGATAAAATGTGCTTGAATACCTCTATTTTTTAATTCCCGGGTAATTGCTTTTCCTCCGCCATGGACTACCACCACCTTGATTCCAACAAAATTGAGAAAGACTAAATCTTTGGCCACGCCTGAACGCACTTCCGGATCAGGGGAGTCCATGAAGCTTCCCCCGTATTTGACCACAAAAATTGAGCCCCTAAATCTTCTAACATAGGGGAGGGCCTCCATTAAAATACGGGCCTTTGCCTGACTTTCTTCATATGCCACCATCAGTCTTATTCGCTTTTATTGTAGTTAACGTATTCTTCGCTTAAATCATTTGACCACAAAACCGCTTTACCTGAGCCCGAGTTGAGGTGAATCTTGATAACAAAAGATTTTGCGGAAACGATTTCTTTCCACTTATGCTTATTTGAGGGGAGGGGCTTACCTTTTTCCACCGCGGGAACATCGTTGTACCATAGATCAAACTTTTCAAAGTCAAGGCCGACCCGTGCATAGCCCGCAGCATCGACAATTCTTCCCCAGTTCGGATCAGATCCATACCATGAGGTTTTAACGAGCAGTGAGTTGGCAATACACCTGGCCACAAGGTCGGCGTCTTGATCACTGGAAGCTCCATTCAATTGGAGTTCCACAAATTTGGTGACCTTTTCACCGTCCGTTACACATTTCCGGGCGAGGCAGGTACAAACCTGATCAACCGCTTCTTGAAATTTGGCAATCGTATCTACAGATTCTTTTTCAATATCTACCCTTGTTGATCCGTTAGCTAAAATAAGTACGCTATCGTTGGTACTCATGTCCCCATCTATAGTCATTCGGTTAAAGGAGTTATTCACTGCCTTATCCAAACACTTTTTGAGAAAGCTGGCAGAGGCAAAGGCATCTGTGGTCAGAAAGGCCAGCATGGTAGCCATGTTGGGTTGAATCATACCCGCACCCTTTACTGTTCCTCCAATGGTTACTTTTCCGGAAGAAGTTTCAATTTGAGCAGAGCATGACTTCGTCCGAGTGTCAGAAGTAAGGATTGCTTCCTGAAAAGCCTTGCCGCCATCCAATTCGTCAAGCGTATCCTGGCAAGCTTCAGTGATTCCAGCAGTTACTCGACTCATGGGCATCTGCACGCCTATTCGACCAGTTGAGCAAACCAAAATTTCTTTGGAGTGCACCTTTAAATGCCTCGCTGTTTCCGATGCCATTTTTGCGCAATCCAGGTCTCCCTGTTTGCCAGTGCAGGCATTAGCATTTCCACTATTTACTACAACGCCGTGAAAAACCTGTTCCTGTTCATTCAATAAATCCATGCAATATCGAACGGGGGATGCTTTGACGTCGTTAGTCGTAAATGTACCTGCTGCCGTACATGGCCGTGGAGAATAAATGATACCAAGATCTAATTTTCCATTATTTTTCCCCATGATATTGGCAGGCACTCCAGAAGCATAAAAACCTTGGGCTTCAGTTATGCCGTCACAGTCCTGATAAAACTTCATGACAGTCCGCAATCTTCTTCGTACCCGTTGCACAGGTTCATCGACTGTACAGCTTGACCACCCGCTCCTTTAAGAAGGTTATCTTCCGCGGAACAGATAATGTAACGATTGGTCCTGGAGTCTTCCTGTACGGCCAAGTCGATTCGGTTCGTTCCTACAACCCGTCCAGTTTCAGGCAGGTCTCCATTTTTAAGTATTTGCACAAAAGGCCTCCCGGAATAGGTATCCTCCCAACACTTAGTAATCAAATTAGTATGAAGCCCACCCTTGGCTCGTACGGAAATTGTTGAGCAAATTCCCCGGTTCATCGGACCGAGGTGTGGGTGAAATGATAAGACAATTGATTTCTGAGCAAACTGACTTAATTGCTCTTCAATTTCAGATAGATGTCGGTGTTTGGGAAGCCCGTAAACTCCTGCACTTTCGTTTCGTTCGCAAAACAAGAGATGCTCGGAAGCATTTTTGCCAGCCCCACTAATTCCACTAATCGAGTTTACGATGATGTCGCTGGTCTCGATCAATCCCTTCTGTAGTAAAGGTGCAAGGGGAGTGATGATACTTGTTGGGTAACAGCCAGGAGATGCAATGAGAGGAGATTTCTCCCATGATAATTCATGGAGCTCGGGAAGGCCGTATTGTGCTTTCGGTAACCAATCAGGAGATATGGGTTTGGAACCATAATATTCCTGATAAAGTTTGGGGTCATTTAACCTAAAATCCGCAGACAGATCGATTACCTTTTTTCCAGCCTCGACTAAAGGGACTGCATATTCCGCAGCTGTACCATGTGGCAGAGCCAAAAAGAAAAGTTCGACCTCTCCGTTTAGCAAGCCTGCCAGCGAAGGATTAGTGAATTTCAGGGATTGACCAACTTTTCCAACCCTTGGAATTACTTGGGAGACAGACTTTCCAGCGTGTGCTCTTGATGTAATGGTGCAAAGCTCGATCTTAGGGTGTCGAATAAGCAAAGAGACAAGCTCTTGTCCGGTATATCCGGATGCTCCGATAATACCTGTTTTCATAGTCGTTAAAATTTGATGAGGAAAATTATAAAAAACAAACCCCTCGGTTGGAGTTCCGAGGGGTTAGGTAAAGGGTGGGTAAGGAAATAAAAATTATCTCTTTGAAAATTGAAACCTTTTACGGGCCCCTGGTCGGCCGGGTTTTTTACGTTCGATTTTGCGAGGATCTCGTCGAAGATGACCTGCTTTTTTGAGAGGAGAACGAAGTTCACCATCCATCTTCTCGAGAGCTCTTGAAAGTCCGTGACGAATCGCCCCTGATTGTCCTGTGCCTCCGCCTCCACGAACAATCACGGTGATGTCTAATTCACCAACTTTTTCAACAGAGACTAAAGGTCCGAGAACAGCTTTCTTTTGTTGCTCAGTTGAACAGTAGTCGCTAATGTCACGGTTGTTTATAATGAAATCTCCGGAACCTGGGCGTATGCGGACTCGAGCGGTGCTGGTTTTGCGTCGCCCGGTGGCAATAAATTCTTCTGTCTTTGGTTTTGCACTCATATTATAAATTAGGAAAGTAGAGGAGAGGGTTGCTGGGCTTCGTGTTCGTGTTCTTCCCCACGAAAAACTCGTAAACGTGTAAGCATGCCCGAAGAGAGTTTATTTCTGGGCAACATCCCCTTGACTGCATTGGTAATAATAAATTCAGGACGATTCTCGCGAAAATCAGCAACGGTACGGTATTTTTCGTTACCCATGTAACCTGAGTAGAACATATATTGCTTTTGCTCTTCCTTTGACCCGGAGAGTTTAACCTTCTCGGCGTTGATAACCACAACATAATCGCCAGTGTCGACATGCGGGGTATAAGTGGGTTTGTTTCTCCCCCTTAGTGCGTTGGCAATCTGTACAGCCAGACGCCCCAAGATTAGGCCAGAAGCATCAACAATCTTCCAGTCGTGGGTTACAGTTTCCTTTTTAGCCAGGGTAGTCTTCATCAAAAATAAGTGAAAAGATAAGAAAATGAATTAAATCCTGACCTTCGTCAACCGAACAATCGGATAAAAAATTGGAAGTGATTAAAATTGACCAGCACCGAGGTCATTCAATGTTTGGTCGTAAAACTTACTACCGTATCCCATGACACGGTCGGTATTATCAAAAACAACGGGCATGTAACGTTTTTCAACTTCCTTGTCGGAGAGGGTGCCTTCGTTTCCACCTTTGCGAATTTTGTAAAACCATACGCTGCCCCAATCGTATCCTTCCACATAATTAGCGATTCCAGATAGACTAAACACCTGTGCTTTGGTCATCCCAACAGAAAGCCCCATCAAGTTTTCGATATTTTTACTTACTGCAGCATCAGCGTCAGCAAAAGGATTTCCTCCACTGCGACCAAGTCCTCCTGAGCTTTTAAAACAACCAACCAAGGAAATGAGGCAACTAAGTGTGCCAAATATCAAAAATTTGCTAAAGTTCCTCATCATGGTAAATTTTTTACCTCATCCCGTACATTCGGGGCAATCTCAATTTACACGGTTCTTGAAATGCCCAAAAAATTACACGGTGGTAAGTTTTTCTAGGGTTTGATAACTGCGTGCTATCATCTCCCTTGGGTCATCCAAAAGATTAGCGGAAGCCAAAGCATTGTCCAAAAGTTGATTCGCTACCAGTAGGGCTGTTGGCTCATCTTTTTCCATGAGTTTGAATAACCCGTGAATAATCGCATGGTTTGGATTAATCTGGAATTTTACTTTACTAGCAGGCATTTCGCCTTCTGGACCCTGCATCATTTTCATGATCCGGCGGGCAGAAGCACCCCCCATCCCATCCTCTCCAACAACGCAGACGGGGCTGTTGATTAATCGTTCGCCTGTTTCTACTTCGGATACGCGGTCTTCCAAGGATTGCTTGATCCACTTGGATAGCTTTTTTACGGCTTTTTCATCAAGGGCTTCACCGGTTGGTTCTTGATCTAATTTTTCTAGTTTTAATTCATCTGAATCGGCAGAAATAATTTTCTTTTCCTTAAATTCGCGCAGGGATTGCATGACATACTCGTCAACCGGTTCGGTAAGAAGTAGAACCTCATATCCGCGTGCTTGCAGGGCTTCGAGGTAGGGACCTGATTCAATTGCTTTACGGTTTTTTCCATAAAGAAACAAAATATCTTTTTGATCTGCAGCCATTCGATCAATGTAGGCTTCCAATCCGGTAAGTTTACCGTCCTCAGCTGCCGTGGATTCGAAACGCAATAACTTGGCCAAATCATCCTTGTAGGTGAAGTCAGTTGCCACACCTTCTTTGAGAAGTACTCCATATTCTTTCCAAAACTCCAAAAATGTGTCCTCTTCTTTCTTCGCTTGTTCATTAAGAAATCGAAGGAATCTTTTGGTCAAAACTTGGCCTAGTTTCTTGAGCAGTTCGCTATCCTGCATGGTCTCTCTTGAAACATTCAGAGGAATGTCAGAACTATCAACCACACCTTTTAAGAATCTCAACCATTCTGGAAAAAGGCTTTTTGGCTCTGCATCAATTAAGACTTTCCGGCAGTGTAAGGCTACTTTGTTCTCGCTTCTAAACATCCCCATTTTTTCCATGTTTCGTTTGGGTACGAAAAGTAGGGAGTTGATTTCCAGTGGGGCGTCAGCACTGAAGTGCAAACGCATCAATGGCGAATCGTAGTCATTGGACTGGAACTTGTAGAACTCTTCGTACTCTTCGTCCTTAATCTCTGATTTCGAGCGCAACCAAATGGCATCCACCGTATTGACCTTCTCACCATTTACCGAAACGGGGAACTGGACGAATGCAGAGTATTTTTTGACAATATCCTTGATTCGATCCTCTTTCGAAAACTCTTCAAACTCGTCCTTTAGTTGAATGACGATCTTAGTTCCTCGGCGCTGTCCATCGGTTTTATCAATTGAATATCCACCACTACCATCGCTTTCCCAGCACAATCCTTCGCCCTCTTTTTGCCAGGTGCGAGTGTAAGCTTTTACTGAGTCCGACACCATAAATACACTGTAAAATCCAACTCCAAACTTTCCAATCAAGGACTCATTCTTTTCTCCTTCGCTTTGCAAAGCATTCAAGAATTCCTTCGATCCGGAATGGGCAATAGTACCTAGGTTTTTAACTAATTCCTCTTCTGTCATCCCGATTCCAAAATCCTGGATAATCAACTGTTTTGCTGAATCGTCAGTACTCAGGTTGATTTCGAGTTCTAAATTGTCGTCAAGAATATCTTTCTCCGTAAGTTGAGTACGACGTAATTTTTCGAGTGCGTCGGATGCGTTAGAAATTAATTCGCGAACAAAGATTTCCTTATCTTTATATAGCGAGTTTACAACAATATCGAGAACCTGCTTGGTCTCGGCTTTGAATTCATGAGTGGTTGCTTGTGTCATGGTAAAAAGGATCAATTATGGATTATTTAAAAGAGAGCTTCAAGGAATTATCACAGATGTGTAAGTTTATGATATATTATTTTTTGATTTTTTTAGTTTTTTTCGGAAATGTTCATAAGCCTGGTTGATCTCCTTGGCTTTTTTTTCGGCTACTTCCTGAATCTCAAATCCAAGGGCTGAAACTTTGTCTGGGTGGTACTGAGCAATAGCAATACGGTAAGTTGCCTTAACTTTAGCGAAATCTTGAATCGCATCCTTCTCCAAACCAAGGACTTCGGCCATTTCAAGATCTTCTACTTCAGGAAAGAAGGCTTTCTTTGCCTCCTTGGTTTTATCTGAATTGTCTTCTTCGGATTTGCTATCTTCTTCAGTTTTGGTCTCCGTTTCCTCTTCTTCCTCTGGAATAAAATTCTCAGTTTTTTGCGGCCCCTCATTTTCTGGGCCCATTTTTTGGTAATTTTCGGAACCCATCGATCCAGCCCCTTGATTCTCTTTTGTCCCTTTTTTGTTTTCAGGTTGGATACCTAGAAAAAAGTCGAACCGCCAAAGCATCCACCAGCAGGAACAGAAAATTACAGCCCATGAGATCTTGGCCAGTCCATTGGTTATTCCATTGGGTGCCCACCCGGTTAAGTTTCTCCAACCCGACCAATCGTGATAATGGGCAAACAAAGAAGTGCTAAAATAGTGGGCGGTGAGGTAGGACAGTCCGAGTGCGAGAATTCCGCCGTACAAAGCCGTACTTGTCCAAGATTTTGCAAACATCAAAATTTTAATGGGGGTATCTGACCGGAGCAGGTTTTGTAAAAATAAAGAATTAATCCACCAAGAATGATGTAGATCCATCTTTTCGCCGTTTTTTTTTCTTTCATCAAGGGAAGATTCGAATGAATGCTAAGCGGAAGTGGTGGTAGGGGTCGGATTCGAACCGACGAACGCCGAAGCGGGCGGATTTACAGTCCGCATCCTTTAGCCACTTGGATACCCTACCTTCAAAGGAAAGATGCATTATGAATCGGCTGGCCAAACTGGCAAGACGATAGTCGCATATAATAAGATTTACATCCTTGCTTGCTCAAATTTACTTCCACAGTTTTACTTAAATTGATGTGTCCTTTTAAAGGAAAAACCGTAGTTGGGATAACCGGAGGAATCGCCTGTGGAAAAACCTCTGCACTGGAAAGGTTTGATAAATTGGGGTGGGCTGTGGTTTCTGCAGATTCTCTCGTTGCCGAAATTTTGGCAACCAACTCCGAAGTTAAAAAAAATATTCGTCAACGATGGGGTGGGGTGGGATTTGATTCTTTCGGAAATATTGACAAACCCGCGATTGGTCGAATAGTGTTTAAGAAAGATTCAGAAAGAAAGTGGATCGAGAACCTGCTTCATCCTATTGTTCGTTCCCTATGGACTACTTTCATTCAATCTTGTTCTTCTGAAAAGTGCCTAGTTGAACTACCTCTTTTGTTCGAAAACAATTTACACACTCAATTTACCTGCGTCGTTACCATGTATGCGTCAAATAGCACAATCTACCAGAGATTGTTTCAGCGAGGACTCTCCCTTGAAGAGGCAAACGCCCGAATTTCTTCTCAGTTGCCATTAGTACAAAAGGTAAATCGAGCTGATTTTGTCTTGTGGGGTGGTGGAACCAACGATTTTTTAAACCGTCAGGTAGATGCCCTTGCCCCCACCATTTTTTAATGTTTTTCCATTTACTTAAACTATCCAATGCCTGTTAAAAAAAGCACCCGTTCGTCCAAGCCGAAAGCCTCTTCAGGAAATGCTGAGGAACCGACTGTGGATTCCAAAAAAAAGAGTAAGAAAGCACCTGCGGACTCCCCCATTGTTCCAGTTGAGCAACCAGAATCTGATGCTCCTGACCGTCAACTCTTTTTCAGTACTGATGGCAGTGAGAGCGAAGAAGAAAGGCCTCGACCCGAAGAAGAGAATGAGGTGAAGAGTTCTGAAGAAAAGTCGCCCAACCAACCAATACCTGCAAAGCAAGAGAAAGCAGACGACGGAGGAGAGGGGAATCCTGTGCCATCTAAGGGGAACTCGAATTCCCCGGGCCAGGGTCGTGGCAAACCCAATCACCCTAACCACCCAAGGCAACCGGGGCATCCACATTCTGCCCCTGGTCAAAAAAAGTTAACCTGGCAGGAAAAAAAGAAACTTCGAAAGAAACCCAAGTTTAAAAAGCCTCAAAGACTGCCCTACGAAGAAACAGAAGCAAAACCCTTGCAAATTGGTCAACTTCTTGATTCTGAGACATTAAAAACAGACGAAGAAATTGCCAAGATTCTTCAACCCTTAATGGAATCGGGCAAGGATTGTCTGAACTTAGACGAATATCTTTCTTTAAACCTTACAGAGTTAACAGAAAAAATCTCAAAGTTATCTATCGAAGAAGATCTCCCTGCTGCACCTTTGCGTGAAGAGTTAGTTGATGCTCTTTTGGCTTTCTGTCTCAAAAGCGAAACCCCGGTGTCTCTTTCAGGCATTGTCCAGATAATGGAAGATGGACATGGCTTCATCCTTCAAGAAAAAGAAAACTACCGTCTAAAGTCTCAATCTGCTTTTATTCCGGCCCTTTTGGTTCGCAGCTATGGATTAAAAACTGGTCATTTTGTGAAAAGTTTAATTCGGGCAAAAATGGAAGAGTCCACCTGCCCGATTGTTTTACAAGTAGACGAAGTTATGGGAGTTTCTCCTGAGGAAGCCACGCGGGTAACTCCTTTTACCGAACTTACGCCTTACTATCCCCTTAAACGTATGTATCTTGAAACCCATCACGAGGTAGAGTGGGACAATGTCGCGATGCGGGTAGTCGACTTAGTATCTCCTGTGGGTTTTGGGCAGCGAGGACTGATTGTGGCTCCTCCAAGAACGGGAAAGACAATTTTACAGCAAGCAATTGCACGGGCTTTAAGACAAAACAATCCTGAGGCTCATTTAATTGTACTTCTCGTGGATGAACGCCCGGAAGAAGTTACCGACTTTCGTAGGCAGGTACCCGATGCTGAGGTCATTGCATCCACCTTTGATGAAAGTGCTGAGAGCCATGTACATGCTGCGGAAATTGTGATCGAAAAAGCCCGCCGCATGGTCGAACATAATCAACATGTTGTAATTTTGCTTGATTCCATTACCCGAATGGCCCGTGCCTATAATGCCACTATGCCCAATAGTGGGAAAATCCTCAGTGGTGGGGTGGAGGCGACCGCCTTGCAACGCCCTAAACGTTTCTTTGGATCTGCCCGTAATATAGAGGGTGGGGGAAGTTTAACAATTTTGGGCACAGCTCTGGTCGAAACTGGGAGTAAGATGGACGAAGTAATCTTTGAAGAATTTAAAGGTACCGGAAATATGGAACTCCACTTGGACCGCGAGCTTTCCAATAAGAGAATTTTTCCAGCTCTCGACTTTGAAAAAAGTGGTACTCGCAAAGAGGAATTGCTCTACCATAAAGACGAATTAAACAAAATTTATGCCCTTCGACGGTCGATGAAAGGAGTGCCTCCTGCCGATGCGATGGAGATGTTTATCCAAAGGGTAAAGAAGACAAAAAATAATCCGGAATTTCTAATGGGATTGGGTAGGTAACTTGTCCAGGCTTTTCAAACTTTTGAACTGATGAATGCAACGGAAGAATTTTTGACCGAAGCTTTTAAGGAACAAGGTTTAGCCAGCCAAGAGTTGATCGATCAGGTACTGGCAGAGGTAAAAGCCCAAGATCCTGGTGAAACCTCTGGTGATGAAGGTCTGGATTTTATGAATTTGCTAATTGGTAAGTTGGAACTGTCCAAAGAAGAGGTAGTAAATTTCCTTGGCTCGGAGTTGGATATGGAGGTTGTAGACATGGCAGGGGTAAGCCTGACCCCGGAAGTTATTGGCCTGTTAAATTCCGAGCATGCCCGGTTCTATGAGGCCATTCCTTTGGGGACAGATGGTGCCTCTATTGATGTTGTATTAGGCAACCCTATTGACCAAGACGGTATTGATAACCTCGGTCACTTGTTTGGAAAACCGGTTAATCCTCGGGTCGCTTATCGGGCAGATGTACTCGAATCAATCAATCAGCTTTACGGTTTGAACGAGAAGGAAAAGGAGAAGGATTTCCTCGAAGGGTTGGGTGGCGGAGATATTCAAATTGAGGACAATGTCCGCCCGGAAGATGTTAGTGAAGAAGATGCCCCTATAATTAAATTTGTCCATTCTGTCATTAAGGATGCTTTAGAGAAACGGGCATCTGACATTCATATGGAACCCTTGGAGAAAAAATTTCGCATTCGTTTTCGCATAGATGGCAAATTGATTGAGCAGCAGGACCCTCCCAAGCGTCTTCAGCCTTCAATTCTATCCCGAACCAAGTTAATGGCCAATGTCAGCCTGGCCGAAAAGCGTGTACCCTTAGACGGGAGAATCAATGTAAAAGTCGGCGAAAAGGTAATTGATCTGCGCGTTTCCACGCTACCCACTGTGCATGGAGAGAGCATAGTTATGCGGATCCTGGATAAAGAAAGCCTGAGCTTAGGACTTCCCCAGTTGGGTTTCTTTTCGGATGACCAGACAATCTTCGAGCAGGTTATTAATTTACCAGATGGAATTTTCCTCGTTACCGGGCCCACGGGCTCGGGGAAGTCGACTACTTTGTACTCCGCACTTAATGCCATTAACAAACCCGACCGAAAAATTATTACGGTGGAAGATCCAGTTGAATATGAAGTCCCTGGTATCAACCAAGTACAGGTCCGTGCGGAAGTGGGGATGACCTTTTCAGCAGCTCTTCGGGCAATGCTTCGACAAGCTCCCAATATTGTTATGGTCGGGGAAATTCGGGATTTGGAAACAGCGGAGATCGCAATTAATGCATCATTAACTGGACACATGGTTTTCAGTACCCTTCACACCAACGATGCTCCGAGCGCGGTTTCCCGATTGGTTGATATGGGAGTGAAGCCGTTTCTCGTTTCTGCCTCACTACGGGCCGCTCTTGCCCAACGATTGGTGCGTGCCATTTGTCAAAACTGCAAAGGTCCTTACGAGCCCAATTCTGCAGAATTGGCGGTCTTAGGGATTAATGAAGAACAAGCAGCAGGAGCCAGTTTTATGAAGGGCACAGGTTGTCCAAAATGTGGAGAAAAAGGGTACCGGGGAAGAAAGGGAGTATTTGAAATTTTTGTGGTGAATTCAGAGATCGAGGAGATGATTTATAACAATGTGAGCATTGTTGAATTGCGCAACAAGGCTAGGGAGATGGGGATGCGTTCGATGCGTAACGATGGATTCCGTAAGGTCTTGGCTGGTGTCACTACTTTGGATGAGGTCTTGATGGTAACGACCGAAGAGGAATAAGTAGGTATGCTATACCTCGATAATAATGCTGAAATTCGCGACCTCTTTCGTGAAGTCGATGGAGTCTCCCAACATGGCCTGGATGAACTCTTCGATCAAGATGTAGTCGAGGGGAAGCGTTCTTTTGCAGATGGCGTAATAGAAGCAGGAATTATTCGCCGGGAAGATTTGTTTGCCTTAATTTCCCAGTACCTCGGGTATGAATTACAGGCTGGCGAACCCGGCGAGGTTGAGTCCGATGTGCTCTCAGTTCTCCCTCAGGAAACCGCCCGACAATACGGCGTGGTTCCGCTATATCTTTCTGACCAAGGTATCCACCTTCTCGCACTCGATCCATTTAATGCATCCATTATTGATGATCTCACTTTTGCTCTAAATCTTGAGGTGTTGATCGTTGTTTGCGATCCCGTCATGGTTGCCGAGCTGATTAACCGGTATTATGGAGCAGATCAGGCATCGATGGATGATCTGTTGGCCGATACCGGACTCGACAAATTTGCAAACTTGGATGATTCCAAGGAGGGAGATCTGGTGGATGCAGCCAATGAGACTCCAATTATCCGTTTTGTTAATCTAGTTATTCAGCAAGCCATTCGGGCTCAGGCTTCCGATATACACTTTGAACCTTTCGAGGATGAATTTCGTATCCGTTACCGAGTAGACGGTGCTCTCTACGAGATGTCCCCTCCTCCCAAGAGTTTGTCCCTACCCGTTATCTCCCGCATTAAAGTGATTTCTGAGTTGAATATTGCTGAGCATCGCATCCCTCAGGATGGCAGGATTAAGATGACGATTGAGGGGCGGGCGGTTGATTTGCGGGTATCTACCTTGCCCACTCAATTTGGAGAAAGTGTGGTGCTTCGAGTCTTGGATAAATCCGCGGTTAATTTGGATCTTGATAATTTAGGCCTTCCCGAAAATGTAAAATCAGGAATTCGCGGAGCGGTGCGCCGTCCAAATGGTATTTTTATAGTTACTGGGCCTACTGGGTCAGGCAAGACAACGACTCTATACAGTGCATTGCGTGAAGTTAATGAAATTGAAACCAAAATTCTCACTGCAGAAGACCCGGTGGAATATGAGATCGAGGGAATTATGCAGGTTCCCGTTAACCACCAGGTCGGTCTCGATTTTGCCCGTGCCTTACGAGCTTTTCTCCGGCAAGATCCCGATAAAATTATGGTCGGAGAAATTCGAGATATTGAAACTGCCCGGATTGCAGTTCAGGCATCGTTGACCGGACATGTCGTTCTCAGCACCCTCCACACCAATGACGCTCCAGGTGCAATTACCCGTTTGATCGATATGGGCCTTGAACCCTTTCTTCTTTCGGCGTCCCTCGAGTTTATACTCGCCCAGCGTCTGGTCCGCAGAATTTGTTCAAGTTGTAAGCAAGAATTTGATCCCAAAAATGAAATGTTGCAAAACCTCGGACTTATCCGCAAGGATTTGGGAGATAGGAAGTTTTACTTTGGATCTGGATGTGATGATTGTAGCAATGGCGGATACCGTGGCAGAACCGGTCTGTTTGAGATGATCAAGGTTGGAGATAGTTTTCGTGAATTGATCAATTCTGGAGCCGCGACTTTAGTGTTAAAACAACAAGCGATCGAACAAGGTATGCGTACCTTGCGGGAAGATGGATTACGTTCTATCTTAGATGGTGAAACTACAGTCGAGGAAGTCTTGAAATATACCTAATTTCTGGTCACAGTAATTTTAGAGATGGCAATTTTTGAATATGTAGCAACGGATGCAACGGGAAATTCGGTCGAAGGAACTTTCGAGGCTAGTAATGATCAAGATGCCCGTAATATTCTTGCCCAGTACAACCTGCAGCCGACGAGTTTATCTCAGCAGGGTGTTGCACCCGTACCCACTGCGGTCACCCCTGCCATGGGTCTGGGTGGAGAAAATTCTTCTGCATCAAGTACCGCGGTCAAGAAAGGTAAGAAATCGAGTAAAACTAAAAAGAAGAAAAAAGGAAGTCTTCTAGATATTGAAATTGGGGGTGGTCCAAATAATGAGGACATCTCTGTTTTTACTCGTCAAATGTCTACATTAATTCAAGCCGGCCTTCCCCTTTTGCGCAGTTTGGAGGTCATGATTAAGCAGCAGGAGAAAAAACCAAAATTTAAGAAAATGCTCGAATCTGTTGCAGAAAAAGTATCTTCGGGTGGTACCTTGTCTGATGGTTTAGCGATGTATCCAAAAACCTTTGATAAATTGTATGTTAATATGGTCAGGGCAGGGGAGGCGGGAGGCGTGCTCGATCTTGTACTTACTAGGCTTGCTCAGTTTCAGGAGAAATCTATTCGAACGATTAAAAAAGTGAAATCCGCTATGATCTATCCGAGTGTGATCATGTTTGTGGCTGTGGGGATTGTTACTTTACTCATGATGGTGGTGGTTCCACAGTTCGAATCGATTTTCGAACAAATGCTCAGAGGTGCTCCTCTTCCTGGCCCTACTCAAATTGTGGTGGATATTAGTGATTTATTTTCTTCCAACCCCATTCTGGTGCTGGGAGGAATGGCCGGTTCGATCATGGGGGTTGTTTTGCTTAAAAAAACCAAGCAGGGCTCGAAGGGGTTTGACTGGCTTGGCTTGCATGTGCCTGTGGTCCGGGATGTGGTAAGCAAATCAAATGTTTCACGGATTACCCGTACTTTTGGTACGCTTCTCAGTAGCGGCGTGCCCATTTTACAGGCATTGCAAATTACTGGTGATACCTTGACGAATTTTTTCTTTGTAAAAGCGATGACTAATATTCACAACGCGGTCAGGGATGGTGAATCCATGGCCGTACAAATGGATAGGGAGCCCGTCTTTCCCACTATGGTCACGAGTATGGTAGAGATTGGTGAAGAGACTGGCGAATTACCAGACATGCTTACCAGGATAGCTGATAATTTTGATGAGGATGTTGACAACGCGGTGGCCGGAGTAACCTCCCTGATCGAGCCTGTCATGATCGTTTTCCTCGCAGTTGTTGTCGGGTTTATTGTGATCGCACTGTTTTTACCCATCGTCTCGATTATCGAGAACCTGGGATAGGGTCATTCTTTCTGCTGCCTGATCCAGGCTTCGGCCTTGGTCGGGTCTGTTTGCAACCATGCATCTAGTGCCCGATCAAGAGCTTCTTTACGCATAGCTGGATCAGATATGGACTGAGCCCACCCAGCTGCTCCTTCGGGGTTTCTTCCCTGAATTCGAGAGACGAAATTTGCAATGGCTGGATCAAGCTCTGGGGAAGGAGGTTGGGTGTTTAGCCATTCAGCCGTAGCCACTGGGTCAGTCAATGCCCACCTTCCTGACAATTCCGCCATGGCATGCCTTTTTCTTTCTGGGTTGGTCAAATTATTAGTCCACTCTGCAACCGCCTGAGGATCCTTCCCTGTCCACTGGGCGATAAGGTTTTCTGTTACCCGATCTGCCCCTGGTTCGGGTGCCATCGATTTTGCCCAATTTGCGGTAGCTTCTAAATCTTGCCGAGAAAGCTTGGCACCTATCTGTCCAAGTACAGTTTCCCGCATTCTGGGATCGTCACTCGGGTAATTTTTGGCCCATTGAATTGCCTTTTGAGGGTCCTGTTTAGCAAATCTTTCGGCGAGCAAACTGGATGCCTGCCAACGGGCAGTTCCGGTTGGCAAACTAAGGAATAAACGATTGGCCGCATCCAAATCCGTTTCCATTAAGCCCTTCACAATTCCAACCAATAAGGGGTTATCTCCTTTATTCTGCCCGGAATGATTTGCTTGAGCCCATGCAATGGCGGCTTTCTCATCCCTTACCGCCCATCCAGCAAGGGCTTCTGAGATACCAAACCTTTTCTCACTCTTGGCATTCAACGAGTTTGATGCATAGGAAAGGGCACCTTCAGGGTCAAAATTTACCCAACTGCGCATAAGTAACTTCATTTCTAAATGCCTCCCATAACCCTCGGGTAATTCCTCAAAGGCTTTAACCACCTGCTTGACATTGGAACGATCCATTGATCGTACGGCATCAAGGTACGACCCAAGCCGTTCTACAATGTCTCCACCTTGCATAATCCGTTGGAGGTTGGGTGGCATTGCCGGGTTTTTCTCGTATACAAATTCAGTTGAGTTGCTCTTTTGTACCTGGATTAGACTTCCCCTGTCATTTTCTTTTGGTAATGCATCTACTTGTTTTTTTGATACTGAAGAGGCTGAGGGGGGCGTCGTAAATTTTTCGACATTGGACCCCAAGTGAAGACCAAGATAAAAAACAAGTGCTAGCGAAAGTGCCCATGGAAGTCCAATTTTGATAAATGCATTCATTACTCAGAAAATACTAAGCTAGGCATGGAGAAATTTAGGAGCAAGCGGAACTTGCATGTTTACTCCCTGGTCCATAAAGGGCAGGGCAGTCAGAAAAGAATTAAAATTCTTTGGAGACGCTTAAACCAATAACGCGTGGAGAGCCCACAACGCCAGGGGCACCAGTGAGGCTTGTTACGAGCGAAGAATAATACTCCTCGTCAGATAAATTTGTGCCAAAGACACTCACCTCCCAGTCCCTTGCTGAATAAGAAATAGAAGCATTCCATAAGGTGTAGGAGTCGTTGATTGTGTCCGTAGCCGTCTGGTCGAGGTAATGAATCTTGCCGACATGCGTTAAGCCAGCAGTCCAAGATAAGGCATCTGAGAATTGATTAGTGACAGAAAGATTTAGTGTTTGTTCAGGAGCCGAGGGCGCATGTTTACCAGAAAAGTCGTGGAACTCTAAAATCGGTTGTCCTAAGTTATCGTAACCTGAAATTGAGGAACCGGTGTGTTTTTTGATTTTACCATCCGTGATCCCGTATGCACCTTTTAAAAGCCAATTATCGCCAGTATGCGTGAAGAATTCCAACTCGAGCCCTTTAACTTCAACCTTGTCTGCGTTGTCCACGAAGTAGTCAAACGAGCCAGATGGTTTTTCAAACTGGAAATCATCAATTTTATTCCAAAAGACCGCAATACTTGCACCCAGCCTGTCATTTTTTTGAAAGAGATTTATCATCAGTTCATTCGCCCAAATTCTTTCCTCAGTAAATGCGATTGGAAAGATAGAGTTACCGTTTATTTCATCCACATAGGCACTGAATCCGCCAGGTTTTTGGGAAAGGGAACTCGTTAGGGAAACCAATGTCTGTTCGTTTAATTGTTTAGAGATTTTTCCAAATGGGGTAACCCAATCATAAGAATGTTCCATGCTCGTCTGATCAACAGGTGGTGAAAATGGAGGGAGGAAAAAATGATACTCATTGGACTTTCCTCTACGAATTTGCTTTTTCTCATGATCGTACCTAAGACCAAGCTCATAACTTGTACTCTCGCCAATGGAATTTGAGATTTTGGCGTGGAGGGCAAATTTATCGTTATCAAAGGAATAAGATGTCTTGGAATTGTAGCTTTGGTAACCAGCGAGATTCGATTCGTTTCCATCGCTTGGCAAAGGTACGAGTCGAGTAGAATCACCGGTAACATCCTCGTTACCAATGCTCAGTCCGATTGACCATGAAAACTCACCAACTTGTCCGTTGGATAATTGTATTTCTTCCCAAATGGTTTCTCTCTCTTCGATTATCTGCGAGGTAGAGCTTAAGTCTGGTCTTAACAAGGACAGACCGGCTAAACCACTGTCCACAAAGTAGAGGTCAATGATAGAAGGATTCAGTTCCCAGGAATTACGAGAAGTTGTAGATTGAATATTACCCCAATCAGAGTCCGTTTTTACAGTCAAATATTGAGAATTCATGGAGATCTTGCCCATCTCTCCGATACCGGAATTTCGGCTGTAAAAGCTGCTGTATTTGGGATTGCCGGACGAAAGTCGGGGGACAAGGGGCTGTGCCCCAAGCTGAAACTCCTCCCAGCTCCCGCCGATGCCGATTTCAATTCCATCCTCGGTGGTAAATTCAAACCCCAAGCGACCATTCCAACTTTCAGATGTTGCATCATTTCCAGCAGGATTAAGGTTGTCTGCGTATCCGTCGCTCTCGCTACGGTTGAGCCCAAAATAATAGGAAGAGTGATCCCCAGTTGGACCATCAGCAAGTACTCGATAGCTCTGGGTATTTAAACTGCCGTAGGATGCGTAGAGTTTAGAGCGGTGGATGTCTCCAGCTTTTCGAGAGGAGACATTAATCACGCCACCGGGGGAATTTTTCCCAAATTGATGCCCATGATAGCCCTTGAAGACTTCAATACTTTCCACTTCAAAGAGGGTATTTGAATAAGTGGCTGTGCTACCTTGTGGAATTCCATCGACATATAGTCCAACAGCTGGGTCACCAAACAACTGAGAGTTACCGATACCCCTTAACGAGATGACATCTCCGTAGGATTGGATTCCGTATGAGTTGATGTAGAGACTTGGGGAAAGGGCAGATAGACTAGAGATTGAGGAAATCTTACCAGATTCAATGCTAGAACCCCTTAGCACGGTGGCTTTGGAAAGGTCTAAGTCTTTGTACTTGAGCCCGTCTACCCGTAAACCCTTAAGCGTTTCAGGACTTTGTCCAAATACGAGGTGAGTAACAACAAAGACATGGGCGACGGAAATAAGTAAAAATTTATGAGCTAATTTGTTCATTTGGCTGAAATTTTAATGGCAATAAGTCTTAATGGATTCAACGAAAATAGACCCCTGAGAGAGACTTTTTTTGCATGAGATACATCAAAATTTTAAAGAAGTAATAATTTCTTCTGCAATGTTTAAGGATGCGGTGGCCGCTGGGGAGGGGGCATTGCAAACATTTACAATCCGGTCGTTATTTTGAATAAGGAAATCATCTACCAGGGCACCAGATAGGCTTACTGCTTGGGCTCGTATGCCAGCAGGAGCGGAGGCGAGGTGCCTGGCCTGAATTTCCGGAACCAATTTTTGTAGGGCCTTGACGAATGCCTGCTTGGAAAAAGAACGCCACATTTCTCCCCAGCCCATTTTCCAGTGCTTCATCGCCATAACCTGAAAACCTGGATAAGTTAAAGACTCAAATAAATCTCTTGGGCTGATATCCCATTTTTCATAAGCTTCACGACCAAATGCCAGCACCGCATTGGGTCCGCACTCCACTCCGCCCTCAATCATGCGGGTAAAATGTACTCCGAGAAAGGGGAACTTGGGGTCGGGTACGGGGTAGATCAAGTGTTTGCACAACTTCTCTGCATCCTTCGATAAAAAATAATATTCTCCTTTGAAGGGAATGATTTTGGCTCCAGGAGTTTGCCCGCCCAGTTTCGTTAGCCGGTCAGAATGAAGCCCCGCACAATTAATTAATCTTTGGCAGCAAATGGAAAGCTCGCTCGTTTGTACAACCAGGCCGTCTTTCGAACTTTCAATTTCAAGGACTTCTTCACTAAGAT
>JABBBW010000161.1:20299-27735 GCA_018607205.1 Opitutales bacterium
AAGTAATTCGCCAAGCTTTTGACAAACCTGTTCGTAGTTTACAATGCCACATTCTGGAACATGAATCGCTTCTAAACCTGTGGCGTGCGGCTCGATTTCCCGCAATCGTTCACCTGAAATAATCGAGCAATTCACCCCGTTTGCTTTTCCGCGCTCAAGAATAGCTCCAAGTCGTCCCGTTTCGTCTTTATTTGTGGCAACGATTACTTTTCCACATAGTTCGTAATCAATTCCATGTTCGCCACAAAATTGTTCCATGGCTTTTTTACCTAATCGACAATTTTTAGCTTTTAAGGAACCTGGTTTATAGTAAATCCCTGAGTGTAACACCCCAGAATTTCTTCCTGTTTGGTGAGTTGCTAAGCGGTTTTCTTTTTCAATAAGAACAATTGAACTTTTGGGAAACTTTTGGCTATACCGGTAAGCAGTCGCTAACCCAACAATCCCTCCACCTATAATGCAAATATCCGCCCTGATCATCAACAGAGCGATAGCAAAAAAAGGGGGTTATGGGCAGAAGAAAAATGCGAAAAATAAAAACTGATATATTAGGACTTTTTCCGCCACTCAGCGATTGCAGTTTTGGCGTCTTTAGAAACGTCCCCCCTGCCACTCTTGGTAATGGTGTTTCCTTTTGAATCAACAATTACAAGTGCGGGGATGCCTCGAACCTCAAATTTCTTCTTCAAATTGTTTGCAGCATCCGAACCGTGTGGGAGTGTGTACCATTTCATCCCGTATTTATCCATGTATTTAAGCTGGTCTTTGGATGAGCGGTCGGAGGATACGAAAACAACCTCAAAATCCTTTTCATTGTTGTTACGGAAATCTACTAAAGTGGGGGTGAAGTGACGGCATGGTGGGCACCATTGAGCGGAAAAGTAAATCCCCACGATTTTGTCGCCCAATACACTGGAAGATACCTCATTGCCTTTATTATCGAGTAATTTTGAAGGAAATAATGATTCGCCAGATGTAGATTCTTTGTGGTCATCTCCGTGAAGAACCGGGAAAGACCCAAGCAAAAAAGTGAGTCCAAAAATAAAAAAGCTTTTGTATTTCATGCATTCACAATTCAATGAGCTTATTGATTTTCGCAAATAAATTCTTCAACTTCTTACCAGTTACCTCGATGGGAGCAGGCTTTTTTTCTTGAATCGAGATGGTATTTCTTGAACTAATAATTCCTTTGCAAACCTAACCCAGTAAACTTCAAAGCTCATGAGTCTATCATCTCTTAAACTTCACAATGCAATGTGGCCCGGTCTCGTCGGTAAAGGCGATGGTGAGGGCGAAGAACCTCCCATCAGCTTGGAACGTATGCTCGAGCTTACCGCAGGTGCCGATGTAAACGGTCGAAAATTTGACGGCGTTGATTATTTTCTTTTTCATCCCCACACTGACCCCGAGGCGAGTGACGATGATTTAAAGAAGACGGCAGATCTCATCGCAGGGCATGGCTTTGATGTGGGTTCATTGGTTGCTCCAGTGTGGCCCGGAACGGTCGGTGATTCCGCCATGGGTACCGATGAGCAGCAAGAAAAGTTTTTGGACGCCGTAAAATTGGCCTGCCGTATCGCCAAGGTATTTAACGATCATGGAGTGCGCAAAGGTGGGGTAATTCGGATAGACTCTGCAGAATTTGGAGTCGAACAATGGAAGGCCAACCCTGGAGAGGGTACCGCCCGTATTATTGATACATTTAAAAAGTCAGCCGCTATTGCTGCAGATCACGGCGAGCGCTTGGCCGTAGAAGGTGAGATTTGCTGGGCTGGTATGCACAGTTGGAAAGATGTACTCGATCTCTTGGAGGGCGTTGGTATGCCTGAGACCCTTGGGTTTCAGGCGGATCTTGCTCATACATACTTATACCTGATGGGATACAATGCTCCCGAGCATGCTCTTCTACATGACGGATATTCTGAGGATGAATTCTACGCAGCTTATGAGAAAATGACTGATAAGCTTCGTCCATGGACCATCGATTTTCATGTTGCTCAAAATGATGGGCAGGTACACGGAGCCGGTTCACATGACAAAACTGGAAAGCATTGCCCAGCAGATGATCCTAACGGCAAGCTCGATATTACCCGTTGTTCCAGTTACTGGCTGAAAGATTTTCAGGATCGTGGTATGAAGCATATTTGCTGGGACGGATGTATGTTTTCTAACGCCACACTGGAAACTCCAAATACTTGGAATACGATTCTTAAAGCAATGGTTGATGTAGTTTCCGCCTAAAAAATAAGGCTATTTTTTTATAAATGGACGGTTCTTTCGGGGACCGTCCATTTTAGTTTTTGCCCTATGTGAATAAAAAAAATCGTTATTTTAACATTTTTTAATCGAATTGGTCGAATTCCTGAGTAATGGTAGTGATGTGAATGGGTGGTGGGACAATCTATGTGGATTCTTTTATCCATCTGTAAAGTGGTAACCTCAAAAAAGGAATTAAAATGGGAATAACATATAGAGAAGCAAAGAGAATTTTGGATAAACAAGATGAAGCCCGGGATGTCATAAACAGCTACCGTGGCATGGAGACCTTGGGCAAACGCCTGCAATTACGCAATAATCGCGAACTAATTCTCAAACTTTTTGAGATTGAAGATGATGTTGCGATTGTAGAAGTATTTAGTCACCTAAAAGCTCTCTATGAAGAGCAGTGGGGAGACGCCGAAGTAACCGCGCCACCCGAATTTCCCGGCGAGTTGAAGGAAGATGCCAAGGACACAAAATCTTCTTCCACAGATGCTTCTAAAAAGAGTAAAGTTGATGCGGTTCAAAGCGTTCCAGTAACTGCTGGAAACTAAAAATCTACAACCAGACTTGATTTTCCCGCCCAAGTTCGGGTAGGTTATAGATTCTTGAACGTCACATCTAGATTTAAGCAAGCAACCACTTTGTCAGGCAGCATTTTGCTGTCTCATCCTTCTTTACAGGACCCTAACTTTAACAAGAGCGTCGTTTTTTTGTCTAATCACTGCGAAGACGAAGGCACTCTTGGGGTCATTCTCAATCGCCCCCTTGGTAAACAACTTTTCCAACTTGATGATCAATTTAAAAACTTCGCCCTTGGTGAAGCGGAGGTCTTCGATGGTGGTCCAGTTGATAAAGAAAAGTTAATTATTGCTGCTTGGGACTGGAAAGATAACGCCCAAACTTTTCGTTTACATTTTGGTATCGATATTTCCAAAGCAGAATCTCTGCGGGAGGAAAACAAAAATATAAAAATTGCCTGTTTCTTAGGTCATTCAGGTTGGTCTCCGGGGCAGTTGGAGAACGAGCTGAAAGTTGATTCATGGCTGGTGTCCTCACTTAATCTTGGCCTTTTTGAGAAGGTGCATACCCATGCAGATTGTTGGAAAGCAGCAATATCCCGAGTCAGTGATGAAATGAAACTTTTGGCCAATGAGCCAGAAAATCCTTCTTTTAACTAAATTCAATTTTTTTCTGCTTTTATCTCCTCTTGTTCATATTTATCCATTTTTTTACAAGTTGGATAAATTCTTTTACATTTGTTGCTCGTAATCGGGTTTGGCATTCGTTTTGCTAACATATTCATGTCGGCTCGCTACCCGGCACACCGTCTAATCCAGACATTTAAACCCTTAAACCTATGAGTAAGCACAAGTTAGAATATATATGGCTCGACGGCTACAAGCCGACCCAAAGCCTACGCGGTAAAACGTTGATCGTTGAAGATTTCAGTGGGAAGCTGGAAGATGTTAAGCAATGGTCTTTTGATGGATCTTCCACGGAACAAGCTGAAGGCGGTTCCTCGGACTGTCTTTTGGAACCTGTCCATTTGATTGAAGACCCTGATCGTTTCGGAGGAAATGGATGGTTAGTTATGTGTGAAGTCCTTAATCCCGACGGAACACCCCACGAATCTAATGGTCGTGCCACGATTGATGATGATGACCAAGATTTTTGGTTTGGTTTCGAGCAGGAATACACTCTTATCGATCTCGAGACTGATCTGCCATTGGGTTTTCCCCAAGGCGGATACCCTGGGCCACAAGGTCCCTATTACACTTCAGTTGGGGCCCGCAATACCAAAGGACGTGAATTAGTCGACGAACATCTGCACCTTTGCCTTGAAGCCGGTTTAAATGTTGAGGGCATCAACGCCGAGGTGATGATGGGGCAATGGGAGTATCAAATATTTGCCAAAGGAGCAAAGAGTGCAGGTGACCAGATTTGGTTGGCTCGCTACCTTTTGGAGCGCACCGCTGAAACTTACGATATCGCAATTGATTTGCACCCTAAACCCATTAAGGGAGATTGGAACGGTTCGGGCATGCATGCTAACTTTTCTAACGAAGCAATGCGTGAAGAAGGTGGTGAAGCCTTATTCAAAAAAATCTGTGAAGAATTCGGAAAGAACATTGACCGTCATGTTTCCGTATACGGAGCAGAAAATAATCAACGACTCACCGGCTTGCACGAAACTCAGTCAATTGACAAATTCAGTTACGGGGTTTCCGATCGTGGGGCTTCCATTCGTATTCCAGTTGGTACAATTCAGGACGGTTGGAAAGGTCGTTTGGAGGATCGTAGACCGGCATCTAACGGTGATCCTTACAGAATTGCTGCGGCCATCATCAAAACAACCAAGGAAGCATTGTCCTAATTGTTTTTCAGGTCTTAATTTTAAAAAAGGCGGTGAAGAAATTCATCGCCTTTTTTATTTTCTTTTTTTCATGACCACTGCAAATTGATCACCATTTTTTTTAAAAAAACGTAAGACAAGGATGAAATGATTGGTTTGCGAATAAACCTTTGTGATCCGCTTACCGTTTTCAATCCACGAAGCTTCCACGCCTTTTGCTTTTTTGCTCATTAATTTCCCATATCTTTCAACAGTTCCTTCAGATCCGTGAACATCTACAAGACTCCACCCTTGGTCCTGCCAATCCTTGACAACCTCAGGTGCAGATGGGGCACAAGCCAATAGTAGGCAAAAAGCAGTACTAGCCAGGATTTTGGTTACTAACTTCGACCGCAGTTGTTTAAATACTTCAGGCATAGATGGGACTACGGGAAAAAAATCGGTCAAATATTTGCATCTTCTAGATGTTTGAGTTTTTTTAAGGTGTGGATGTAAGCGATATGCCAAACTGGCAACTGTGGGTATTCCGAATACTCGCACTATCTTTTTCGTCTCTACTTTGCAAGGTTACCTTGTTTTACCAGGCTTGCTTTTCACCTTTTTGTCTAACCTACAAGCACTCCTGCGGGAGGAGTGTTCAAACAATAACGCAACGAAAGGAATGAAATTATGATCAATTCCATGAGATGGGAATATCAAACTGTACCTGCTACGACGACTTGCCTGTCAAGTTGGCGAAGTCCACCGACCAGAACTTCTGAACTTTTAATAAATACAGAATTTTGTGGTTCAAAAGTGCCATTGTTTTCAAATTTTTTTGTATCGTTGTTAGTTGATCAAAAGAAGGGAAGTTGAAATGAAAATTTGCAGTAAACCAATACGGAAGAAGATTCGTTTAGAAGGTAGGAAGAATTTGGACAATGAGAGTGAAGACTGGAGGCGAAGACCGCGGGTAATCTTGGTCAATCCACGGCATCCTCCCTCGCGAATTTAATTTGATTTCTTCTTCGGTCAACTAGTCGCCCTGACTAGCAAGATAAACAAAAGGCACGCTTAGTTGATTGTCCCTTTAAATTCCGCCGAATTTTATACCTCATTAACTCCCTTGAATTTCTAAGTTCATGGGAGTTTTTTTATTGGTGAGTTATTTGAACACGTTCACATTTATGATACCCCTCAAAGGTATCTGTAACTTGCCAAGTATTCTTATTCTTGCATCATTCAAAAATGCTTCCCTTTATTCTTCTTTCCAGTTCGCTGATTTTTCTTTTTGCCTATCGATTATACGGGAAGTTCCTTAGCAATAGGTGCGGGTTGGATGATTCTCGGGAAACTCCAGCTAAGTCACAAGAAGACGGAGTTGATTATTCTCCTACCCGGGCATCCGTTCTTTTCGGGCACCATTTTTCATCCATTGCGGGGGCGGGCCCTATTGTTGGTCCTATTCTTGCCGCCACTTATTTCGGGTGGGGACCTACCTGGATATGGATATTAGTGGGGGCGATTTTTGTCGGAGGTGTGCATGATTTTGGCAGTGCTTTCATGTCCCTGAGGAACCAAGGACGTTCCATTGCTGATGTGATGAAAGGATTGGTCGGGGAGCGGGCAGGCAAACTCTTTCTAATCTTTGTCCTTTTTGCCTTGGTCTATGTAATTATCGTATTTCTTGACCTAACCGCCAATACCTTTACCACGCAACCAGCAGTGGCAACGGCTTCTGGTTGGTTCATCTTAGTGGCCGTGGTCTTTGGACTATTGCTCCGTTCGGGAAGATTCTCGCTGTCTCAACTTGCTTGGATCTTTTTTCCGCTTACCTTTTTGGGGCTGGGTATCGGACATTATTTCCCCATGGTATCTCTCTCTAAAGATACATGGATTGGAATTACCTTGGCCTATTGCTTTTGTGCTGCGGTTTTACCTGTAGGGATATTATTGCAACCTCGTGATTTTTTGAGTGCGGGTTTTCTCTACGCAATCTTGGCACTTGGGGCAGTTGGAATGTTAACTGCCGGAGAATCTCTTCAACTCCCTGCCTTTATAGCTTGGGAGTCAGAAAAACTTGGTATGCTGGTGCCATTTCTTTTTATCACGGTTGCATGTGGTGCCTGCAGTGGCTTTCACAGCATTGTGGCTAGTGGTACAACTTCCAAACAAATCCGCCGGGAAAGCGATACTCGTCGGGTTACCTATGGATCAATGTTGCTGGAAGGCGTACTTGCGGTTTTTGCTCTTGCTTGTGTGGCTGTTTTAACGGTCGGGGAAAGGGAGAGTGGGGGAACTCCCGTTGCCATTTTTGCAACCGGTGCATCTAAGTTTTTTGCCGCTTTGGGAATACCTGCCAAAATTGGCGTGGAATTCGCCATGCTTGCAATTAGCACCTTTTTACTAACAACGCTAGATACCTGTACACGCCTGACTCGTTTTTTGATCGAAGAACTTTTTTCCTGGAGAAACCAGGCAAGTCGATACCTTGGAACGGTTGGAGCCCTCCTCCTTCCTGCTCTTTTGGTTTTTCAATCTTTTCCTGGTCCTGATGGTCAGCTCATGCCGGTCTGGAAAGCAATATGGCCCTTATTTGGAGCAACCAATCAATTGCTTGCTGCCTTTGCTTTGCTTACCTTTGTTGTATTCCTGAAGGTTCGAGGAACCGCGTTTGGATTTGC
Source organism: Opitutales bacterium (assembly GCA_018607205.1). Taxonomy (GTDB): domain Bacteria; phylum Verrucomicrobiota; class Verrucomicrobiia; order Opitutales; family Seribacteraceae; genus Chordibacter; species Chordibacter forsetii. The sequence goes on from JABBBW010000161.1 coordinate 27,578, forward strand.
CTTATGGCCAGCGATTTTAATGATTATCATGCCTATGATCGCCTTGGTGTGGATGGCATTTACGAATGGATTGAATTCGTTGATTGGAGGAACATCGGTGGCTATGATTATTTTAGGGTGCTACCTTACCTTGGTTTCCTGGAAAGCAGTCCGCTCGG
>JABBBW010000161.1:27759-28899 GCA_018607205.1 Opitutales bacterium
AGCTTTTTCTTCCTCTTGTTCCCCGCCCTTAAAGTTTAGGGCAGCTTGTATAGTTGCCTTTAATTTATCGGGAGGACAGGGCTTGTTGAGTATTTTAAAAAGTAAGCCGGACTGTACGGCTTCAGCACCTCCAAATTCAAAGTCGGCATGACCAGTTAGTAAAATACACATGGTTTCAGGGTTACTCTCTTTGATAGTTCTCAAGAGTGTGGCACCATCCATTTTGGGCATGCGCATGTCCGAAACTACAACGGGAAAATGTCCCTGTGCATTTATAATCTCGATTGCCTCATAGGGACCATTTGCGACTGTCACTGCAAAGGTTCTACCAAGATTCAATTTGATCCCACGAAGAATAGACTCTTCATCATCTACAAATAGAATCCTTTCATTCATATATCTTTTGAATCATAGTAGATTTACGAATGCAAGGACTACATTTTGCAAAAAAAATATCCTCTGACGCAAAAAATTAGAAAGTCTGGTTAAGGAATAGAATTTATTATCGATTCTTCATCAGAAGATTGTTATGACTAACCCATGAATGCCCGAGTGGCGGAATGGTAGACGCTGCGGACTTAAAATCCGTTTCACCTAGTGAGTGTGGGTTCAAGTCCCACCTCGGGCACTCTTTTGCATTAAGCTGCAAAAGCTTGTAAGGTCAGTAAATATCTGTGCTTTAACCATTATTTTTCTTAGTTAAAGCACATAGCTACAAAAACAGGTTTTGTCGCCTTGTTGTAAGAATTGGCACCTATTAGTAAAAAAATGGCGACGGATTAAAGGGGCGAGGGGAGAGGTACATTGTTTGGTCTCAAACTTTAAACCGATTAGCCCAGAGAAAAATACTAAATATAATTTTTAACTGTCTGAATCATCTCCCTTTTCCTGCTGCCAGCGCTCGTTCACTTTAAGAGTTTTGAAGACATCCTCTGGTGGTGGAACGGGGAGAGGTTCGGGTAGTTCGAGTATCTGTTTTTTACAAACCCAGGTTAGTTTGCTTCCGGTTTTTTCAACTTTTTTAAGAATGCCTTCCTTGATGTACTTGGTCACCTGTTGATTGGTTTTAAATCCAAGAATTGCGGCTGCCTCTTTTTGGCTGATGAGAGTATCTTCCTTTTCCTTAGTCATGGTTTACCT
>JABBBW010000017.1 GCA_018607205.1 Opitutales bacterium
GTACGAGGTTTCTTTGTCTACTGGTGTATTGTCAAGGATTCCTACAAATGTTAGTTCCCACTGTGTTGAAGCTGCTTGGAATCCTGTGGATCCCTCTCGCATTGCTTTTACCGCAGCAGTGGGAGGAGGATTTCAGGTGTTTGAATATAACTTTGCTGATCGAGCAAGCCGTATGATTACTCGAGGAAACGATCATGCGATGCAACCATGCTGGGCCAACGATGGCAGACACATCTTTTTCACTAGTCGTTCATCTGGTGGGGCAACACAGATCAAGGTAGTGGATACTGAATTTGAAGAAGCCAAGCCCATTGCTTTGCATAACAAAAATTTTGGTAATTGTTCGCAACCATCCTTCCTTTACTCCCGTTAACTTAATCTCATTTAAGTAAACATGAAGATTTTGCTCTTAGGGGATATTGTCGGACGCCCAGGGCGAAATTTTCTGACTGCTCATCTTTCAAGATTTGTTGAGAAGAACCATATCGACTTGGTTTTGGCTAATGGCGAAAATGCTTCTGGTGGGGCAGGCATTACTGCAAAGAATGCTCTAGAGATTAGCAAAGCTGGGGTAAGCGGAATTACTCTTGGGGATCATGTCTGGGATCAAAAGAATTTTAACAATGAGATCGACGGATTGGAATATGTCTGCCGACCTGCAAATCTCCCGAACACAAATCCAGGGCGGGATCGATTAATTCTTGATGCCAATGGCACTAAGCTAGGATTGTTCACTGTATTGGGACGTACTTTTATGGGACCCAAGGTGGATTGTCCCTTTGCTACTGCCGACCGCATTGTCTCTAAGTTGCAAAACTCATGTGACCTTATTTTTGCTGAGATTCATGCAGAGACCACTTCGGAAAAGGAAGCGATGGGCTGGCACCTCGATGGCCGGGTGACAATGATTTATGGTACCCATACTCATGTGCCTACTGCTGACTTACGTATCCTTCGGTCTGGCTCTGCCTATCAGACTGATTTGGGAATGACGGGTCCCCGCGAATCAGTCCTTGGAAGAGACATTGATGCCTGCTTGGGCCGTTTTGTCGATGGGATGCCCCGCAGGTGCCCAGTAGCAGAAGGAGATGTCGGCATGCAGGGCTGCTTGCTAGAAGTGAATCAGCAAACAGGTCTTCCTGAATCTGTGGAATTGGTTAATTGGCGGGAAACCGATTTAAATAGCTAAAATAAAATCGGCTCAATCCTGCGTTGCAGGACTTAGTTGTATTCCTTCATAAAAGCGACCACATCGGCCACATCCTGAGTAGTAAGACCGAGTTGCTCCGCAGAGAGCATTAGAGAGCGCTTCATCCTACTAGACTTTTTCACCTTGGCCCGGGGAATCAATTGACTGAGCCCTCCCTGGGAGAGGACAATGGCTGGATCCCCATAAGCTTCTGTGATCCCGTGGATAATATTGCCATCCTTAAGCTCATATTCCGTTCCCCCAAACCCATGGGCAATCCCTTGGGATGGATTAATAATGGCATGGATGACGGCACTCTTTGATTGCTTCGCCGCCCAACCTTCCAACCTTGGTCCAAAGTTTACACCCACACCGTTAACTTCATGGCACATCGCACACCTCATGATTGTAGTTTTACCCTGATGGGGATCTCCCTTTAGTTTCATCACATCTCCTACCTTGAGGTTGGATTTGCCCGTAGGCTCAGGCGTGCTGATGGGCACAAGTGCGACGGCCTCGGCATCAAAGATTCCTGCCTCCTTAAGCTTTGTGTTTACGTCATACTTACCCCAGTCGGTTAATCCCTGGCGTACCATCCACTCCACGATCACGTCGTTGAGCTCCTCTTCCTGAATGGTATTTCCCAATTCAAGCAGGGCGTCCGGTGCGTCCGAATGGTTAATAAAGGCGATTGATTCAATAGCAAACTTTCGTTGTTCGATAGAAAGCTCGGCATTTTGCACCCTTTCTTTGAGGGAAGGAATGGCCTTATGGGTTCCAAGTCTCCAAGTGATACGGGCGAAAGCATTGCTCCACTTGGGCGATTTTTGAAAACCCAACTTATTTTTCAAATGTTCCCATACCTGGCTCTCTTTTCCGTGAGCTCCTAAACCGATGGCTTCAACATAGTTCTTATCCTGACCATCAAATTGATTGGCGATGTCAAGGAAAGTATCCTTGGATTGATCAAAGGATGAAAAGCGCAGGGATAAGGCAACATCTCTACGAATGCCTGCATCTACATCTTTGGATAGAGCACGAGCATGCGTAACCATATTTCCGCCAATGCGGCGGAGGCTGCGGTATGCAACCAAGCGTTGGTTTCTGTTTTTGGAACGAAGCAGCGTCACGGTTTTCTTTTTTCCCTTTTCGCCCAGATGGGGGAGCAACCAAATTGCCCGTGCCGCAAGGTAAGAGTTTTTGTCCTGTAAAAGTTCTTCCACTTTGGGCAGGGCAGAATCTCCGAAGTTTTTGAGTGCCTGAAATCCGAGGTAACGAACTGCTGGGTTCGGGCTTTTTAAAGCATTAAGTGAACCGTCTACTGATTTCAAATCCAAAGAGGGAATATCCGATTTAAAGCCTTTGGGAGCAATGCGGTAAATTGCACCCGATGCCGATTCATCGCGAGTGGAATGTCCTCCAGTTCCAGGATCGTACCAATCCGCCACATAGATCGCTCCATCCGGGCCAATATCTAGGTCGGCTGGACGGAAGTGAATTCTTTTCTCCGCCTCCTCTTCCGATTCATTATTTAAATCTTTCGGGGTTGGTGTCGTACTCACAAAATCAAACCGGTCCAAGGAGTAGGTCGCTCCAATTGGTTTTGGGTGATACCCAAAAATCACATTACGGGATGCTTCGCAGGAGAGAAAAGTACCTTCCCATTTTTTCCCAAGGGCACCATTTTCATAAAAGGCTACACCGGTTGGACCACCAGCCCCATACACGTCTCCGGTATCAAATGTACCCGGGTTGTCTTGTCTCCAGTGGGCCCGCTGAATCGCTTGCCCTGAGCGCTTAGCCGCTTGCCACTTGTGTTGCCCATCCAGTGAGTAATATCCTGCCGAACCATACTCCAGGACATAGGAATTTCGACAACTGCTGTAATCATCATTATCACTTTGAAAAAGATCTCCCATCGAGCTGACCACCTGTTCATAGCTGTTGCGGTAGCCATGTCCGATAATTTCCGCATCAGTCCCATCGGGATTCATCCGAACACTAAACCCAGCACTCCATACATAGCCATCATCACTTTTTGCTCCCTTTAATTCATGGGTAGGGGTGTAGAAATATTCTTCGCTGGCACCACCTCGGTAATTGGTATTCATCCGGAAGGTCTTGCCTGAATTATCCGTAAATATCGCTCCACAGTTTCCGCTATTAAAATACCATTTCCCATCAGGACCGGAGGTTACTGAATGCAGAGAGTGGTCATGCTGTCTGCCGTTGAAACCAGTAAGAAGGATGTCTTTTTTGTCGATTTCGGGGTCAAATTCGAGGTTCCGGTCCACATCGGTAAGAACCACAATGTTGGGCGGTTGGGAAATTACGACTTGGTTGTCAAACACCGCAATGCCAAGGGGGGATTCGAGATACGGATCCTGCCAGAATACTTTGGACTGATCAGCGGATCCATCGCCATTGGTGTCGATCAAAACCACGATGCGGTCGCCTGCCTCCCGTCGGATTCCCAATTTTTCACGATAATTTACGCCCTCTGCAATCCAGATTCTCCCCTTTGGATCGATCGCCATGTTGGTGGGGTTGTAAAACATTGGACTTTTTGCCCACAGGGAGATTTCCAGGTTTTCATCTAAAGTGAACTTGCTTAGATCAACCGCTTGAGCTTTAGATTTTGGTGGCCAATTCCAGGTTGATTTTTTGGCATTCAGGTGGGTTAATCCCAAAATTAGGAACAAAAGAGTAAAAGTTGATAATAAAACACGCATCTCATCCTCTTTATCGAAGATGCATGTGGTTGCAAAGGGTGTTCTTTGCCGATCCTCAAACTTTTTGAGGGTGGACGGAGTCTTTACTGGACCTGCTGCAAGCGTTGGCTCAATTGCTCGCGGGCTTTCCTTACATTTTCTGCATAGTCGGGGTTGTCGATCAGGTTGGTGTACTGCCCGGGGTCTTTCACCATGTCGTAAAAGACTTCTCCCTGTTCTCCATAGTTCATGTATGTCCATGTTGCAGATCGGATTGCATATCCCTTGTTTTTCACATGTTTTTCGTTGTGTAGGGAAAGGGCGGTATCTCTAACTTGAGTGTTGGGCTTTTCCAGAATGGGCAGCAAGCTTTTGCCGACGATTTCCTTAGGTAGGGATAGGCCCAGAAGGTCGAGGCATGTGGGGTAGAAATCAACAAGTTCTGCAAGGGAGTTGGTCCGTCCTGGTTTCAATCCGGGAGTCTGGATCATGAAGGGAACTCGGGTCACT
>JABBBW010000100.1 GCA_018607205.1 Opitutales bacterium
ATTGATCCCTGTCATGGACATCACTAAATCACCATTTTGATTTTCAGTCTCCCAGAATGTTTTAACGATCCCTCGATCTGGTTTAGATGAGGAGGCCCGAGTCTCTGTAACCGTTCGAAACGCGGTCATGAATGGAGTCTCTAGGATTATACCACCTACTTTTTGCTTTTCTGCGAGGTAGCAGCTTGGGCCAGTTCCAAGTGATCTTCCCCAGAGGACAATTTCATGAGGATTTATTTCTTTTTGTTCAGTTAAATGTTCGAAGACGGCATCAATGGCTTGATAACAACCAACTTCAGACGGTTTGCCCGGGCTGTGCCCATAACCTGGGTAATCATAAGTAATTACAGACCAACCTTCTGAAATCCAGGTTTTCAAAAACTCTTCAATCCTGCCGATGTCTTCCCCATTGCCGTGACTGTACAGCAGGGTGAGTCCTTTTGGCTTATCCGCATTCCAATGCTTGCATGCAATCTTTGAACCCTTCTCGGTTTCCAGAAAAAAGACTGTTTCATCCTTAACATAGCTTGGGTTCTTCGGTGCAGGAAAAAGGATACGATCGGCAAATACCCAAGCATAAAAGAGCAGAATCAAGTAAAGGGCCAAACCAATTATTGCCATCCTTCCCCAAGGGAAGTTAATGAAGTCATCGATGATGGAAGTGGAGGCCAAAGTGTAGATAGTTGTATGATCCATTCTTTTGTAGCCCTATTCCTTAATTCCTGCTAAGTGTTTGGGCGATGAAAATTTGTTGTATAGGAGCAGGGTATGTAGGTGGTCCAACCATGGCGATGATCGCTCATAAGTGTTCCGATACCGAAGTCACGGTGGTCGATTTGAACGCAGAGCGCATTGCCGCATGGAACTCGGGAGATTTACCAATCTATGAACCGGGCCTCGAAGAGATTGTCAGTCAGAATCGCGACAAGAATTTATTCTTCAGTACCGATGTGGATGAAAAAATACGGGCTGCTGATGTTATTTTTATCAGTGTGAATACTCCAACTAAGGATTATGGATCTGGTTCAGGACAGGCCGCAGATTTACGATTTGTTGAATCCTGTGCCCGTGGAATTGCCCGGGCAGGTGGGGGTAACAAAGTGGTGGTGGAAAAATCAACTGTGCCGGTAAGAACAGCCCAAATGGTTAAGGAGATTTTGGACTCCGCAAACAATGGACATTCTTATCAGGTTATTTCCAATCCCGAATTCCTTGCCGAAGGTACGGCAATGACAGATTTAGAAAATCCAGATCGTGTGCTCATCGGTGGGGAAACTTCTCCCGCTGGACAGGAAGCGGTTGAAAAAGTAGTAAGCATTTATGCCCAGTGGGTACCCAAGGAAAGAATTATCACCACCAATTTATGGTCATCCGAACTTTCTAAACTTACTGCCAATGCTTTTCTTGCTCAGCGAATTTCAAGCATCAATGCGATTTCTGCACTTTGCGAAGCTACCGAAGCCAATGTGGACGAGGTTGCTCGTGCCATTGGTACAGACAGTCGGATCGGGCCGAAATTCCTTAAGAGTTCGATCGGGTTTGGGGGGTCTTGTTTCCAAAAAGATATTTTGAATCTTTGCTACCTTTGCAGGCACTTCGACTTACCACAGGTTGCTGATTATTGGGAGCAGGTAATTCGAATGAACGAGTATCAAAAGGAACGTTTTGTCACCCGTTTGCTCGACTCGATGTTCAATACAGTGTCGGGTAAACGAATTTCTATTCTTGGCTATGCCTTTAAGAAAGACACCAATGATGCCCGGGAATCTCCAGCGATTGGAATATGTCGGCGTTTGCTTGAAGAAAAAGCAAATCTTGCGATTTACGATCCCAGGGTAAAAAAGGAGAGTATTCTTTCCACTCTTGGATGGACGGAGGAAGAGGCTGTGGGCAGAATTGAGTTTTCCTCTACCGCCGTTGAGGCATGCAAGGAATCTCATGCGATTGCTCTGCTCACGGAGTGGGATGAATTTAAGGACTTAGACTACTCAGCCATCCATGCAGCCATGCACCAACCTTCTATTTTGTTTGATGGTCGAAACCTCCTCGATCTTGAGGCTTTGAGAAAAATCGGCTTTCGGGCGCAGGGAATTGGCAGGGCATAGGCCCGCCAATTTAAATTGGTTTAAACCGAAGGTTGTCGGTTTGGCCGACCACTCCGCTTGCTTGCCTCGTCGAGTACACCGTTGAGAAATTTCCGGGAATTGTCGGAGCAGAAATCTTTACTTATTTCCAATGCCTCATCGATAACAACAACAGGTGGCACATCCAAGCGGTATAAAATTTCATAAATTCCCAAGCGCAGAATCGCGAGATCGGTCTTGGCAATTCGGGAAAATTCCCAGTTGGCGACCAATTCGTTAATCAATGAATCGATCGACTCTAATTTATCGAGAATTCCATCAACTAATTCGATAGCATATCCAAAATATCCCTCGTTTTTTTCCAGCTTGTTGAGAAATTCGTGCAATTCCTCAATCAAATCTTCCGGCGGATTAATTTCCCACTGGTATAAAAAACGAAAGGCAGCCGTACGGTTTTGGCGTCTCGGGCTCCATTCTGGATTAATTATTAGGTCTAAGTCCATTTTTGTCTAAGTCTTGCCATTTCCAAAGCGGCGTGTGCAAATTCGCGACCGCGGTCGAGCGTACCGGTAATGCGCTCCTCGGCGGAGTTTAAGTCATCTGTTACCACAATTCCATTGATGATAGGTAAGCGGTGTTGGACCACAAGGGATTGAATGGCATTTCCAGCCGATTCAGCGACCAAGTGGTGGTGTGAAGTTGCTCCTTTGATGACCACGCCCAATCCAATGAGGCAGGAAAATCGACCGCTATTTGCAAGCAGGGAAAGTCCGGCGGGAACTTCATGTGAACCTGGAACCCGTTCGATGACGAGCTCGGAGGGTTTTCCCTGTTCCTGTAAAATTTCGAGCACTCGATCAAGCAGGCTTTGAGTTAAAGACTCGTTAAAGCGGGCACAAACAACTCCAAAAGCAAATGGAGATGGGTCGATCTGTGGAGGGCTTGGATAATCTGTACTCATAGAATTTTAGGAGAGTAGGGTGCGTTCGACAATTTCCAACCCATACCCTTCGAGACCAACAACGCGTCGACGATCCCGGGTGAGCAAACGTAATTTCTTAATGCCAAGTGCAGACAGGACTTGGGCACCAATTCCATAATCCCGAAAGTCCATCTTTCCGGGAGTAAGTTCAGAACCGATCATTTCCTCAGCCTCCTTGCGGCGAGGTTCCAAATAGATAAGGGCACCTGACTTATTCTTGGCAATCGCTTCCATGGCTTCAGCAATTCCGCTGCTCGGACGTCCCTTGGTTGAAAAGCCAAGTGCATCGGTAAGTACATTGGCCGATTGTACGCGGACCAAAGTGGTTGAGCGCTTGGAAATTTTGCCAAGGGTCAGGGCATAATGGATTCGACGATCCAGTACGCTGGAAAAGACATGCAAAGTAAAGGTTCCATATTTTGTGGGAAATTCTGATTCACTTACCTTGTTGATCAATCGTTCGCGCTGGTGACGGTATTCGATTAAGGAAGCGATGGAAATCAGCTTCATTCCCCATTTTTTCTTGAGTTTTAGAAGGTCAGGAAGACGAGCCATGGTACCGTCCTCCTTGAGGATCTCACAAATTACACCACTGGGATGTAATCCAGAAAGAGAGGCGAGATCCACGGCGGCTTCGGTATGGCCAGCCCGTTCCAAAACTCCACCGGAGCGAGCACGCAAGGGAAAGACATGACCGGGTTGGACCAATTCTTCGGGATTGCCTGTTGGATTAGCAAGGATCTGAATCGTGGTAGCACGATCGAAAGCACTAATCCCCGTGGTAATGCCTTCGGCAGCATCGACAGATACAGTAAAGTCGGTACGCTGCGCTTCGCGGTTGTGAGGAACCATGCTGGTTACCCCAAGTCGTTTTAATTGATTACTTAACAGGGGGACACAGATCAATCCGCGGGCATGTGCGATCATATGGTTGATCGCTTCCGGAGTTACTTTTGATGCGGCCATGACCAAATCACCCTCGTTTTCGCGATCTTCGTCGTCCGTGACTATGACCATGCGTCCACTAGCGATATCGGCGATCGCATCTTCTACGGGGTCAAACGCGGTTTTTTTTGAGGCAGGCATATTAAAAGAACTAAAGATTAAAGCAGTAAACTCTAGAATAACCTTGAGTTTTGCTCAATTCAATTCGGTCCTGCGCAGATTAAATTATAATGATTTAGGGCTTTCCAGTAATGCAAGAAACGCGGGTTCGTCGATCACATGAACCCCGAGTTTTTTCGCCTTATCAAGTTTGGACCCTGCTCCTGGCCCCGCTACCAGGCAGGAGGTTCGTTTGCTCACGCTGGAGGTGGACTTTCCACCGAGGGATTCGATGCGGGAACCGGCTTCTTCCCTGGTCATCGATGTGAGTGAGCCAGTTAGAACAAAAGATTTTCCTGTCCATGGAGTACCGGTTGATTCATCAATCTCGAGTTCTGGAGATAATCCGTATTGAGCAAATTTTTCGAGCATGGATTGATTTTCAGAATTCTTAAAGAATTCAACCACACTTTGAGCCATAATTTCCCCAATCCCGTCAATAGCGACCAAATCGATAAGTTCTGCTTTAGCTAAGTTTGGCAGTGAGCGGAAGTTTCGGGCGAGATCTTTGGCGGCGGCGGATCCGACATGCTTAATACCTAGGGCACATATTAATCTCCAAAGTTCCTGCTGTTTACTTTTTTCGATCGCTTGAACCAAGTTTTCTGCAGACTTTTCTGCAAAGCCGTCGAGTTGTAAAAATTGTTCTTTGCTTAGACTAAACAGGTCAGATGTTTGACGCACCATTTTACGGTCGACCAGTTGGTCCACCACCGCCTCGCCAAGATGATCGATATCCATACATCCCCGGGAAGCAAAGTAACGCACTCTTCCTTTTACTTGTTCGCTACAGAGCGGGTTGGGGCATTTCCAGGCTGCTTCTCCATCCACTCGTTCGAGTTTGGTTTTACAAACCGGACAAATTGTGGGGAAGGTAAAAGGGGAACTGTTGGCGGGCCTTTTGGCCAAAACCACCTCGACGACCTGAGGAATAATTTCTCCGGCTTTTTCGACAATAACATGATCTCCGACCCGTATATCCTTACGGGAGATTTCGTCCGCATTGTGCAGGCTGGCCCGCGAAACCTGAGTGCCAGCTAATTGAACAGGGGAAAGGTGGGCGACTGGGGTAATCGCTCCAGTTCGACCAACCTGTAAATGAATGGCTTCAAGGATGGTTTCCTGCCGTTCGGTCTCGAACTTGTAGGCAATCGCCCAGCGTGGTGATTTGGAGGTATGACCTGCCTCTGCCTGAAGGGCAAAGGAGTTTAGCTTAATGACCGCTCCGTCGGTGGGATAACCGTAGCTATGCCTTAATTGATCAAGTTCCTGAATGGATTTCCAGGCGTCATCTGCATGGTCAACTTGGCGAAAATATTCCACTGCGGGTACACCCCAACGGGAGAGGGCCTGATGAAATTCAGAAAGATTGGAAAAATGGTTTTCCGGAGTGCATGCTCCCAGGCCATAAAGAACAATTTCCAGTTTTCGTTTTCTTGCTTCCTTGGGATCGAGCAATTTGATGGTTCCAGCAGCCAAATTTCGTGGGTTGGCGTAAAGCGAAAGTTCGTTCTTTTCCCTCTCACTGTTGATTCGTTCGAACTCTTGATGACTCATATAAATTTCTCCGCGAATTTCAATGAGTTCTGGCAGGCTTGATCCACTTAGTTGATGGGGTAAATGTTCAAGGTGTTCGAGGTTTTGGGTGACTACATCTCCCTCCACACCATTTCCACGGGTGGTGGCAGTGACTAGTTTTCCATTCTTATAAGTCAGAGAGATCGCGACTCCATCAATCTTGGGTTCGACCACATAGGAAAGTTTTTCGGTTTCAAAAATTCGTCTTAATCGTTGATCGAATTCAATGAATTCTTCCTCATCATAAGTATTATCCAAGCTGAGCATCGGTTTGAGGTGGCGATGCGAAGAAAAGGATTCCAGGCGATCGTCCCCAACGACGGGAGGTTGAGCATTGTTCGAATGCTCAGAGCTTTTAGAAAATAACCCCAGAGGATCGATCTCTGCCTCTAATTCTTCGAGTTCCCGTTTTTTTTGATCGTAGAGTTGGTCAGAAATACCTGGTTGAGCTAATCGGTAGTAAAGTTCGTCGTGCCGTTTGAGTTCGGCTCGTAACTCCTCAAGCCGTTGAGTTTTTAATTTATCCGTCTTGGAAGCACTCATTTTTGAACCATGGAGGAACACGCCCGTTCCATACGATCCAGTGCTTGACCGAGCAAATTTTTAGAGCATCCAAGGTTTAGCCGCAAAAAGCCGGGAGATCCAAAGTCGGAACCATCCGAAAGGCCAACCCCATGTTCTTCGAAAAAACGATGCGGATTCTCAGCCTTTAGTTCCCGGGCATCTATCCAAAGTAAATAAGTAGCTTCGGGAGAGTAGGGCGTCAGTCCGGTCATTTTGTGCAAGCGTTCGAGGGCGAAATCTCGGTTTTTACGCAAATATTTAAGTAGTGCCTGACGCCATTCTTCTCCTTGCCGATAAGCAATTTCAGCCAAACGAAAACCCATGGCTGGAGGGTCAGGTACGATACCGGCCATGGCCTTCTTGAAGCGTAAACGAATGTCGGGGTTGGAAATTACCGCAAAAGAACAACCGAAACCGGGAAGGTTGTAAGTTTTACTGGGAGCCATCAGGGTGATGGTACTTTCGGCGATTTTTGGGTTCAGGTTGGCCAACGGAAGATGTTTGAGGTTTGGCTCGAGGAGGAGATCACAATGGATTTCGTCGGAGCAAACAAGTAATTCTCTTTCTTCTGCCCAGCGGGAAAACCGTTCGAGTTCTTGATTGGTAAAAGCGGTACCTACTGGATTGTGAGGATGGCAGAGAAGAAAAAGGTCGCCGGGTTGGGTCGGTGTCTTTTCCAGGAGCTCGAAATCCATGGAGAAACGATTACCCTGAAGTCTCAGGGGGAGTTGAGTGCAGGTTAAATCAAAGTTTCCCGGTGCCGATAAAAAGGGTGGGTAGACAGGTACATGGGTGAGCACCTGGCTGGCATTGTCTTGTTGCATACGGCAACAAACATTAAGGGCACAGACCATGCCGGGTAGCCAAACGATCCAGTTGGGATCAATTTTCCAGTCATATAAACGACTGGTGTATTCAAGAACGGCGTCGGTAAGCTCAGGATGGCACTTGGCATAACCGTAATTGCCAAATTCGGCCTCTTTGCGAGCTGTATCAACCACTGCAGGTGGTGCTCGAAAGTCCATATCGGCAACCCATAGGGGGAGGATATCTCTACCTGAATATTTTCCCCACTTTAAACTTGGTCTGTCCTTTCGGTCGGGACAGTCATCAAACCATGAATAAACACTCAATCGTCCCTCCCGCCTATTTAAATATATCGTTTATTGCCAAGAGTAGAGATACTTCAGAGTGAAGTAATGAAGTTCGGCCTCGAAAGCTCGTTGGTATTCCAAACTCACCCCGTGTATGGCATCAAACCACCAAGTTATGCCCGTATCTACGGTGAATTCATTTTCTCCAAATTCCGACCATAAACCTAAAAACCGGCCACCCAAATGAAGAGATAAGGAATTAGTAAATTGTAATTCGGTACCCAAGAGCAGGCTCCAGGTAAATCCATCGTCTCCTAACTTGATCGGTCTTTCATCATCAATAAAGCCTACACCTGCACCCAGATAGGGACGAAGTCGTAATGACCTCCCGCCAACCCCTTGGAAATGAGCAAGGTAATCCGCCCCTAAGTTCCAGGAGGATGCATCTTGGCCACCAAAATTCATAGTTCCGTAATCAAGATAAATACTGAGGTCTGAATTTGCATCATTGGGAGAACTGGCAGTGATACGTAGAAAATCTCCCTCCCTGTTGTCGGTTCCTCCGCTTCCATCGGCCATACTATATCCAAATCCGAGGAAATATTCCCCCAATCGTGCTTTTGCCGAAAGTGAGGTGGTTATGGTAATACAAAGAAGTGCAAGGTAGAGGGTTGATTTCATAGACCTTCTATCAAACCAACCCCCCACAGCCCGTCAATCGACAACTCTGTAATATCCAAATAATTTACAAGCCGTTTTCCTTGGCTCTTTGATGGGTAAATAGACGTAGGAAGAGCAGGGTGGATAGAGTAACCAAAGCAACAGACAACCAGGCCACGCCTTGGTAGCCCATCATGCTAAGCATCCAATAACCAAGAAAAGGAGCAAGTGCCCCGCGAAGTCCAGTTAGGGCAACATGGGCACCCATGTACCTGGCCTCCATCCCTTCAGGTGCAAGTTTAGTTACCCACAAACTCCATGCAATTTTAGATCCCCCAACTCCTACTCCCGCAAGCATGGCACCCAGAGATACCCCGAGTAATCCATCAGCATGAAAATAAACCAAGGTGGCTGCGATAAGGATAAGGTTAAGAGAGATACGAAAAAACAAGAAACGAATACGGTCAAAAAGTTCTCCCCAAAGTCGTGAACTTATAATTCGGGCAACAGAAAAGATTACCACCGTGACCAGGGCTATTTGTTCGTTACTCAAATCTAGCCCGCCAGAACCGCTCAGGTATTCCACCCGCAGGGGTAGAGTCATGATAATTCCCAGTCCCATAACCATCCACGCCAGTAACATGCTGGCAAATAGCCGATCTTCTTTAAGCAATTTAAAACTGTCCAATAATCCCGGGTTTCGGTTCCCCTTAGCAATGGGTTGTGAAGGAATTAAAAAGAGTGCAACAGCAGACCCCAAAGAAACCAAAGCCATGGCCCGAAAAATCCATCCGGGGTCAGCAGATTGAGTATCAAGGTAGGTTCCCCCTACGTAGGATAGTACCATACCAATGGCAGCAGAAAGAATGAAGTTCCATGCTAATTTTTTTCCGCGTTCATTTGATCCATAGTTCCTGGAATATACTTGAATCATAAAGCCCGGGAGTTGTGAAAAACATACTTGGGCCAGAAATAAAGAGATAGCCAGAGCCCAGGGGTCTTTGAGTTGAGCGGCAAAAAATAAGCAGGCTGAAGAAATTAGCATCAGCAAAGCACAGAAGCTACTGGTGGATAAAGCAGTCCAAGCCGCCAATCTTTGCATGTATGGAACAAGTAATAATCCGGCGGATACTCCAGAGGCGAGGATCGCTTTAATGGTATCGGATGCATCAAGAAAACGAATGGCAATGAGGATGGCAAAGGTTCCGAAACCCACCTCCAATATTCCACTCATCGAACTGTTAACTAGGTCGAGATGAAAGGTTCGCCGGGCAATGGATTGATGACTTGGAGGAGGGGACATAAGTTTTGTTCCGATTAAGTCATGCATGAATGAAAAAGGTTGGAATATCGAACGAATAAGCCTTGTTCTCGAGAAAATCCTTATATTAGGTAAGTCATTCTTTTAACTGAATCTGCTTTTATGAATAATCAATTGAGGAAACGAAACTTTTTACTTCTACCTTATTTTACTCTCCTTTTGACCTTGGGTGTATCGGCTCTGGTAGCTAAGCCTGCCTTTGAATGGACCACCGATCATATGCAGGTAGGAGTGCGTTGGCAGCCATCTGTTTCGAGGCCGCTCAATAATATATATGAAATAACCCGCCCGGTACTTGGAGAGCACAGCAGTTATGCTATGTTTTGGGTAGCATGGCCACAGGTGGAACCAAGCGAGAAGTATTGCGATTATCAAAATAATCCATCGGGTGGTTTGAAAATGTTCGATCAGGTGGTCGATATGGCAAACGAGAAGGGATTGTTTGTTGAATTTGTCTTCTTTGGTACACCCGGCTGGGCATCAGAAATTGCCCCTAATGGGGGGCGCAGGCCAAAGCCCGATCATTTTAATGCTTTTCTTTCGAGATTAGCCCAACATTTTAAGGGACGCGTACATTCCTGGCAACTCGGGCATGAGACCAACCTAAAGAGCATCATCCCAGGTGCAGATGTTGAATTTTTACATAACGAGATCTTTATCAAGGGAGCAAAGGCGATTCGTGGAGTCTACAACCAAGAGCCTGCTATTCCCGTATTAATTTCCACATCAGGAACTTCTCCTTGTCAGGGTTGTCCGGTCATCGATGGATTAAAGGGGTTGGGTGGACAGGCGGTGGATGATTATTTTGAGCAGAAAATTCGCAACCATGCCCTGCTCGATCTCGTAGATTCTTTAAATATAAATGTTTCCGACCATCACGATGGCTATGGGATGATGGATGGTAGCTATATTACTTCGACTTGGGGAAATTATGATTTGGTTCGTCAAAAATTAGACCGTGAGGGCTACTGGTGGAAACCAATCGTTTCCGCCGAGGCTTGGGTGAATTGGAACGACGGTAAACTTGGGTCGATGATACTGAGTGCTGATGTGAACGGAGATGGTCGAAAAGATGAGGTCGATAGTTTTTACAAGACCCTTACCTTGATGGGGAAATCTATGGAGCGGGGAATGAATGTGATGAATTTTTTATGGACTGATAATGAAAGCCCATGGGCTATGGGGCTTACCAAGAGGCGCGATTACAATGGCCGGGTGGGAGAATTAAGACCCGACTTAGTCATTCCTGCTTCCGATGGTGGCCCAGCAATCATTACACAGAAAGTTTCTCTGCGTGGTGCAGATCAGAATTTTAGGGTTTCAGATGGGCAGGGAAAAAATTTCACCATCAAAGATTATCAAAATCCCCCTGATCCCAATCACATACAGTTTTATATTTGGAAGTGGTTTTCTCAGGCAGGTGGAGGAAGAGATGAGGTTGTTCGACATGCCATGGCAGGGGAGATTGGAAATGATTTATCGGTTTCTGGACCGGGTTATACAGGGAATGAACGCTACCGGGTTTCCACCTGGAATCGGACGAAGAAAACATTTACCAATTTGATTTATTCTAGTGGTGGTTCGGGAATTGCTGATGCCAAGGTTTCCATCCCCGCAAAAATCCAGGAAGGTAAACGGTTTAATCATTCAAAGTCACGACGGGATTTTCGGGAGGAAGGATTTACAAATGGTTCTTATTATAAGGTCGATGTAACCACTAAAAACATAAATCCGAATACGGGGAAGGATGAGGATGTTGAGCTGTTTGAACTTGGTCCATATCAGGTGCAAAATGGTGTTTTGAATGTAAGAATTCCTCGGATGAATAAGTTTACTAGGGTGGACTTTTTGCCATCCAAAATTGGAAAAGGAAAGAGATGATTGAGATGAAAAGATTAGTTGGTTTGGTTTGTTTTATTGGAGCCGGTCTGTGGTTGCATGGTGAGGATAAACGCCCGGCCAAGCCAAATGTTTTATTAATGCTGGTGGATGATTTGGGTTGGCAGGATGTAGTTTGCTATGACCTCGACGAACCTTGTCCTTATGAGACACCCAATATTGACGGCTTGGCCAAGCGTGGCGTGCTTTTTAAAAATGGATATTCTCCATCTCCGGTATGTAGCCCGAGCAGGTGTGCTATAATCAGTGGGAAGCATCCCGCACGAACTATGAGTACCACAGTTGCATCCGGGAAACCTCCGTCTGTTTTCCACCACCAAAATTCATTTGTCTCACCCTGGTGTCGTGGAGGTATGGATACAGAGGAAACTACTATTGCCGAGGCGTTGAAATCAAATGGATACCGGACAGGTCATGTGGGCAAATGGCACATTGCGGTAAATCATTATGCTTTTCCTCAACCCAAAGATGAAGGATTTGATTTTACCAGTCATTATCCAGGAAACTCTCAGGCAAGAGGCGTACAAAATGGTATGCGTAATCGATTGGTTGGATTCGCCACGAATCAAGATAAAGACGCTTACCGTTTGGATGAGAATGGATACCCAACTGATCATGTTACCGAGGAAGCCTTAAGATTCCTTTCTGAAAACAAATCAGATCCGATGTTTCTTTATTACGCCAGTTGGCTGGTCCATACGCCTATCCAAACGAGAAGTGAGCAGCTTTTGAGGAAATACTGTGAAAAGTTGGGAGTTGAGTATCCGAAAGATCCAAAGGGTTGGACGTTGGAGGGGCAGAGAAATCCCTACTATTGTGCAATGGTTGAAACTCTTGACTATTACATCGGACGGTTAGTCGGATACCTCGAAGACACAGATGATCCCAGGTGGCCCGGGCATAAGCTGATCGAAAATACCTACCTTATTTTTAGTTCAGATAATGGAGGCATGGAGGGTTACAGTAATATCGTATTTACAGATAATTTCCCTCTCGATAAAGGGAAGATTCATATTCGTGAAGGTGGCATTCGGGTGCCTTTCATTATTTCAGGCCCTCAGGTGAAAAAAGATATTACAAGCGAAGTTGTAGTTAGTGGACTGGACTTTTACCCCACGATTCTTGATTGGACGAACACGCCAAATTCAGCCAATCAGAAATTGGATGGAAGCAATTTAACTACCCTTTTAAAAGTTGATCCGAATGATCGGGGAAATGTGATTGATTCCCGTACTGAGCAACCCAGAGAATCGATATTCTGGCATTTCCCCAATGGATATTGTCAACAGTCTGCCCATTTGAAAAATGGATATAAATTGATTTACAATCATGTCTATGAGCGTCCACGCCTGGAGCTTTATCAGTTGTATGACTCCAAGGGCAAGCGGGTGGATTGGGAAGAGGAAATTGATCTTAGCCAGAAGCTTCCCGAACTTGCTAAATCGATGAATGCAGAATTACTTGAATTTCTTGAGGGAATGGATGCGGGGATGACTTATTATAATCCTACCTGTACGAGGGTGAAAATACCTGGGGCTAATCAACTTCTCTCTGTGGTTGATGAACAGAGGACCAATCGTCGGGTGCGTTTACGCTTTAAGGAAAATGGGGCCAAAGTTACCCGTGCTCAAGTAATCTACACGATCAACGGACATAGCAGTGATAGCGAATGGTTCCCCTTAGAGGCTCAGGTAATTCCGGCTAAGGGTAAACAACCTGCCAAAGTGGAAGCAACTCTACCTCCCAAGGTTACTCATTATGTCTTCAACCTGATTGACGAGAACAATTTTCTTATTTCCTATCCGCAAATGAAAAAGGGAGACGATCAGAAGACTGCCCTTGAGGTGGTTCGTTAAAACCTAATCTCGGGAAATACTTGTCCTTCTTGAAATTTTAAGAGCAGAATTTAGATTCGAATGCTTTTTCAGCAGCTTCGCTGCCGATTAAGATAATCTCTCCATTTTTACAAAACTCGTCCTTGGGTGAGGGAGTGATAATCGTTCCAGCATCTCCTTTAATTGCTACGATACTGCAACCCGTTTTATCCCGGATTTTTGAATCCCTAACGGACACACCAGCGAGCGACTTCGGGGTCTTTTGGCTGAATACATCTAGCCCCTCGGTAATCATAAGGATTTCTGCACGGTTTAGTAAGTTAAAGATGGTGTTTGCACCCATCCAATCTTGAGACATGACAAAATCTGCTCCAGCACGGTGGAGTGGTTCGACATTTCGATGAAGGAATGCCCGGCTGACAATTTGAATATCAGGACGTAATTTTCGGCAATAAATGGTTAGGTACATATTGCTCTCATCATTATGACTCGTGATGACAACGGCAGGAGCCTTGTTTATGCCAGCCCGTTCGAGGACGGCTTTTTCAGAGGCATCTCCGAGGATTGAATTGTCCACCATGCCGGCTTTTTTCTCGTCAGTTTCAATCACTCGGTAGGGCACATTCATCTCGTGCAGAGTCTTGGCTGTTTCCCTTCCCACCCGTCCGGCTCCAATGATAATGACAGGGGCGGAGTTTGAGGAAAAGTTTTTAAAGTCATGGTCATACTTGTCAAAACTGGTCTGGGTACCAGCAAGCAGAAGGACGGTGTGGTTATTAAGCATGGTGGTCGCTTCCGGGGTTTCAAAATTCCCACGCTCCCAAATACCCACCACATTAACTCCATATTCTTCACGAAGAGTGGTTTCCTGTAGTTGTTTTCCAACCAAGGGAGTTCCATGGACAGTTGCTTCTGCGATCAAGACCTCTCCAAAAGAACCAATGACATGGGTGTTATTATCGGTACAAGAGATTCTGCGGGCAAGAAAACTACCCATCTGTTTGGCAAAGCGAATAACATGATTAGCTCCTGCCAATTCGATAATATCTTCCGAACTTGGATTATTACAGGTGCCAACGATGGGAAGCTTAGGGTCAACATCCCGGGCCCGGAAGGCCACATTGACATTGCGGATATCGTCGTCTGTAGCCACGACCATGGCAGCATTCTTAATCCCCGCAGCCTCAAAAGTTTCCCGGTCTTCGATCGATCCAAACATAACTGGTATGCCCATGTCATGATATTTTTGGGCATCCTTCAATTTATCGATTACCAAAACAAAGGGATACCCAAACTGACTCAGTTTTTCCATCAGCGCATGACTTATGGAATCATAATGGGTGAGAATGACATGTTTTTGCTCTCCACATTCGTAACGCTTGGGCACACGGGCTCCCGATTGGTACTCCACAAAGGGTTTGTAAAGAAACTCCATGAAAGCAAAAGGGAGAACAATAAAGAGGTAGAACACACCGGTAAACATCACTGCCATCGAGAATAAGCGCCCAGTATTGCCCGAGAAGGTAATATCCCCGTAGCCCAAGGTGGACATGGTTGTCAGTACCCAGTAGAGGGACTCAACCCATCCAATATAGGCATCGTTGCGCTCGTCGCCCATGATCGAACGATAGAGGTTCATGTAAAGAACCACAAAGACCGCTAATATTACAAAGAGTTTTAAGAGGCGGGTAACATTTTTGCGCCGATTGCGTTCCCTAAATATAGAGGGCATGAAGTGGATGGAAGCTTTCACAACTGTTCCTATAGTTTAGATGGAATATCCTTGGGGTGCGAGAATGTTTTGCGCCCAACCGCTCGGATGTACGAATAAGTTGCTTTCGGGTTGAAGACATGCTCCAGATCGAAGATTGCTTGTGAAGTGACTAAAATTTCCAATTTCGTATGGTTTCTCTTTTTTTGCTTCTCTTCGTTTGCTGAGGAACGGTGGACGCAATTTTTGGCTCCCAAACCATTATCAAAGAGTGCGGTGGTAGAAGATTGGCCACGCTTTAATGGTCTGGCAGATAATGCCAAGTCTTTGGAGTCACCACTTTTGCAAAAATGGCCAGCAGAGGGACCCTCCTTAGTCTGGTCATTGGAAAAAGGAGACGGTTATTCATCACCTGCAATTATGGGTGATATTTTGGTCCTTTTTCACCGGATGAATGGTCAGGAGGTTGCTGAGGGTAGAGATGCGATAAGTGGTGCCCCGCTTTGGGAATATTCCTACCCAGTCGACTATCGGGATCGTTATGGATATTCCGCTGGTCCACGGGCAAGTCCGGTAATTTTTCAAAACCGGGTTTATTTACACGGAGTTACCGCCTGGCTCACCTGCCTGAATTTAAAAACAGGCGAATTAATTTGGAAGCGAGATCTGACAAAGGAATATAAAGTTCCGCAGTATTTTTTTGGCAAAGGATCAAATCCAATTGTTTGCGGAGATGTTCTTGTTCTCAACCTTGGTGGTGGAGACAGGCAATGTATGGTCGGGTTTGATCGTAAAAGCGGAAAGACTTTATGGATTTTGAAAGACGACTGGGGGGCGAGTTATTCTTCCCCAGTTCTCGCCACAATTCATGGTAGGTTAGTCGGACTTGCGATGACGGGTGGCGAAAGCCGGCCAGCAACTGGTGGACTTTTGATCTTTGATCCAAAGACGGGCGAAAAGTTAATACGCTTTCCCTGGAGGTCAAAAAAATACGAGTCGGCCACCGCTTGTCCCCCGGTCTTCCTTGGAGATCAATATGTTTTTCTGTCGGAGTGTTATGAAAAAGGTTCCGTACTTTTGCGCATCAACGAGGATTTTTCTTATGAAGTAGTCTGGGAAAATTCTGATATTGGGATTCATTGGATGACCCCAGTAGAAAATGAGAGTTATTTATATGGTGTTTCGGGTAGGCACCAACAAGGAGCGGAAGCTTTTTGTTTGAATTGGAAAACCGGTGAGGTGTTATGGAAAGAATTCATTGCTTGGCAGGAAACGATTCAGGGTCGTGAACTTAAGCTCCAACTTTTTAGGGCAAGTTGGTTACTTTTAGAGGATCGTTTTTTGAGTCTTTCCGAATTTGGATCTTTGCTGAGAATTAAATTTTCGCCAAGCGGTTGGAAGATTGAAGAACGGACACAGCTTTTTTTCGCCCCAGAGGCATGGACCCTGCCAACCCTTAGTCGAGGACTTCTCTACATCATGCAGAACGATACCGATCGCATGAGCGGGCGGTCGAAGCGTTTACTCTGTTACGATTTTCGCGGAGAATGAAAGAAGTTTTATCCAGCCCGGTCCTGGTTGAAGTTCTTCCACTTGGAGGTTTTGATCACGCGCTTACTTACGGTGCCAAAAAATCCCTGTACGAGTGTTTGGAGGTTGGTTCATTGGTTCGGATTCCTTTGGGTGCCCGAAGATTGATCGGAGTGGTTTCATCGTTAAGTCCCGAGCATTCTCCTCCGTTGGAAAAATTACGCTTCGTTTCTGCTCTGGTACAACCAGAACCGGTTCTTAGTACGGAACTTGTTAACTTGGCTAAGTGGATATCCTCTTATTATGCATGCTCTTTGGAAAATACTTTGGGAGCAATGATTCCGGCCTCTGTACGGGACGGAATGGAGGCGAGAACTCGTAGGATGATCGAAGCGATTATTATGCCCGAAGAACGGGTGGCCGACTTGGTTAAGCGATCGCCTAAGCAGGCGAATGCTTATGCTCTTTTGAAAGGAAATAAAGAAGTACGGGTTGATGCAATTGTTTGGGGTAGGGAATCAAAAGTTTCCCCATCCGTGATCGATGGATTGATCAAGAAAGGATTGATTAAGCAATCCATTTCCGAGGTCTCCCGGGATGCTTACTCAGACGAGTGGACAGATGATGCTGAGGGACTGGTTGAATCCTTACGCGAATTAACTGAAGAGCAGCAACAAGCAAAGGATGAAATCGTTGAGGACTTGGACTCGGGAGAATTTCGTACTCGTCTTTTACAGGGAGTTACAGGTTCAGGAAAGACAGAGGTCTACTGTCAGGCGATGGAGAAAGCTTTGGGTCAGGGTGGTGGGGTTTTGTTTCTTGTGCCTGAAGTCGCACTGGCTCCCCAGACAGTCGATCGCTTGCGGGCCCGATTTGGACAGAGTGATGAAGAGGTAGTGGTTTGGCACAGTCATCTTTCGGCAGGTGAACGTTTGGATGCTTGGAGGAAATTAGTCCGTGGAGAGGCACGTATTGTGGTCGGTGCTCGTTCGGCTGTGTTTGCTCCTGTGAAAAACTTACGATTGGTGGTGGTCGATGAAGAACACGAAGCCGCATACAAGCAGGAGGATGCACCCCGTTACCAAGGTCGCGATGTTGCCGTATACCGAGCCTATTTAAACGATGCCATCTGTTTGCTAGGCTCGGCCACTCCATCCTTAGAGACTGCCCGGAATGTGAAGAGTGGTAAATATGCAAGGTCAGTGCTTAGTAAACGGATAGATGGTAGGGAACTCCCTCTGGTTCATTTAATTGATATGCGCCGAGAAGCCCTCAAGCAAAAAGTTCCGCCAATTCTCTCTCAACCTTTAGTCGAAGCTTTGCGGCAAAGATATGAAAATCGGGAGCAAAGTATTTTATTTCTTAACCGGCGCGGATTTAATACCACTTTGTTTTGCACGGAATGCGGCGAAGTGGAGCAGTGTAGGGATTGCAGCATTGCTATGACTTATCACCGAACTGATCATTACTTACACTGCCATTTGTGTGGATACCGTAAGCCTGCTCCCAGAGTCTGTGGTAATTGTAAATCTGTTGATATTTGTAAAAAAGGACACGGAACACAACGGATTGAAGATGTGGTCGAATCGATCATGCCCAGACGGGCCCGTGTCGTACGGGTTGATGCTGATGTGATGACCAAAAAAAATCTTTTTCGGGAAATTCTTCGAGATTTTCGTAAAGGTAAGATCGATGTGATGGTAGGTACACAAATGATTGCCAAGGGACTGGATTTCCCGCGGGTTACTTTGGTGGGGGTAATCGATGCCGACCTTCCCTTGCGTATGGAAGATTTTCGGGCATCTGAACGTGCCTTTCAAATCTTGGTACAAGTTGCAGGACGAGCGGGTAGGGGAGACCGAGCGGGAGAAGTTTATGTTCAGACCTATGCCCCGCATGAAAGTTGTATTCAATTTGCGAGGCGGGCAGAACTGGATGCTTTTTTGGACGAGGAACTGGCGATGCGCAAAGAATTGATGTATCCCCCTTTTAGGCATCTGGTAAGGCATGTCTTTCGGGGGCGAAGCGAAGAGAAAACCAAGTTTTATGCGGAACAATGGAGGAAGGAATTGGACCGTGCTCAATTAAACGGTGTGGAGATTAAAGGTCCGGCAGCAACCCCACTTGCGAAAATGAAGGGTTATTATCGTTATCACTTGTTTTATCTAAGCACATCGGTTCCACATTGCTTATCTCAAATTCGGATTATTAGGCAGCAGTTTCCAATTGATAAAGAAATTATTGATACCCTGGATGTTGATGCCCATCAAGTATCCTGAGTTGCAAGTAATATCGGCTTAATCTTGCGAGATTGATCTGAGTGGAAGTGTACTCTTTATCCCGTTAGGATGTTTACGAATAAGTAGAGCTCCCGATCCTGCAGGTATTAACAAATCATTAATCGGAGCTTCTCCACGGCCCAGACTGTTCCAACCACCAGGATGAACAACAACAGTTGGTGGACTTGTGTAGAATAAACCGCCGTAAGTTAAAGAAATGGAAGTTATCTTGCCACCCTCGACAATCCCGACTGCCCGGGCACCCTGTCCACCTCCGCCCAGAATAGACAGAGAAACATTAGCGTCGTAGCCTTCTCCGGGATTTCCTGTAGTCCATTTGGCAAAACCATTTTCCTCAAAGTCCGAATCGACCAAACAATTGTTAAGTTCAAAAGTGTCTGTGCTTACATTAATAATTTCCCACCTTCCATTAATCGAAGAGTTAATCAACATACCCTCTCCAGTATCCACCTCATCGCCCAATGAATTTATTTGAATTTTTTCATCGTTGGTAAGTCTGCCTGTTGCACCGGTTATTTTAATCCAAAAACCAGGTTCCAAACCGTGGTTTTGGGCAGTAATTAAAGGACTCCCACTTGGTGGATTCGTGACAGACTGAATAGTTCCTGAATCCATGGAAAAGTCTCTCATAGTCAAACTACCACCGATTCCACTGCCCGCTTTGGCTGAAATTACGGCCGGTTTTGAAATAGTAAGATTGGTTCCATCATGCCAATAAGTCGACCATCCTGAAGAGTTTAGGATTTGAATGTTATCAGCTAGATCCTGTTCCCTATGAGCAAGCCAACGAGTTGAGTTTTCTTCCGCAGAAGAATTATCATCGGTAATCGTCTCGTTACCAATGATGTCGGATAGTTTTATGGATGTGGGGAATGGGTTGCTTACCAGTTTTGTACGATTAAATTCTGGGAGGTACCAAGTTGTTGGGATTACAGGAGAAATTCCATTGAATGTGAGGACTTTATTGGCCTCGGATCGTCGAGCGATAATTACCGATTCGTCAGGAGATATTTTGTAATGAGAAGTTGAATCATTTGGGGAATTAACAAGTTTCCATTCAGTACCATTGTGGAAGTGGGCTACATAGTCGCGATTGTCTCCAATTTGATTTGCAGAAGATTTAAGGAGGTAGATCCAGTCAGCTCGTGATGCATTGGCATCACTTTGGAGCTGTATTTCAGTGAAACCAAATAAGGAACCGAGGGTCCATGCTGGTAAAACCTCTACCAAGGTATCTTTTAAGAGTATTGAACCGAGTGGTAGGTTTAAGGAATTATTCAATTCCAAGACATGGTCCGAATTGGAATTAATAAGGAAAGAGTGGCCTGAGTAATTAGATTCCGTATCAATAATTTTCAAATAATGCGGGCCTCCTTCGATGTAGACCGACGGGGGTTGATCATAGCCAACACCTTTTTCCAAAATAGAAAAACCAGTAATAACGCTGAGGGATGAATTCCACTCGGCTTCGACGGTCGCAGCTCGATAAACGGTTGCAGAATTTTTTGGATTAGATGGAGGAGTTAAGGAAACTCCAGGTCTGTCTCGGTATCCATTTCCAGAAAATAAAAGATTTAAATTTGATACGGAACCATTCTCATCGAGTGTGGTCGATGCACGTCCCTGGACACTCCCAAGCACGCCATTAGAGAAAGGACCTTTACGGTTTGCAGGATTATCTAGTTCAGGGGTACGATAAAAGGAGACATTATTATCGGATACAAACCCTTCGATTGGACCACGGAAAATACAAGATCCGTGAATTCCGGGAGCAACGACTGTAAAACTTGGGGCTTCCGGACTGCCACCGGATAGATTAATGGTTACCAACCCCATGGGTTCGCTAAGGTTGGATGCAAATACTTGGCTTCTGGTGCAAAGCACAAGCATCCCCAAAAATGCTTGGAGAATAAAACCTTTAACTGGTGAACCCATGGGATTGGAAACTTGTGGTAATTACTACTTTTTGGCCACCTTGTTACCGCTTTTTTTCCAACCTGAAATTCCAGCAGATAAGTGACGAACATTGTTGTAACCAAGTTCGGCGGCTGCCTTTGCCCCACGAAGGTAGGCTCGGCATGAAGGGCCGCCACAGTAAGCAACAATAAGGGTATTTTTATTGCTGGGTAATAATTGCTTAAGAGCTTGTTTTTGTGATGAAAAATTGATGGCTCCAGGGATGTGCCCGTTTTGGAATGACCTTTGGCCATTTACATCAATGATAGCGACCTTTTTGGCAAGAATGGCTTTTTGCAAATCTTCTATGCTTATGTCTCCAAATTCTTGGCCTTGTAAAGAAACAGCTGCCCAGATGAGAAGGAATGGAATAAGTATTTTTTTCATTTTCGTTTTGTAGGTTTTGTAGGTTTAATATTTGAAAATATTTTTTGGATTTTTGATTAAGGTCTGTTCACGCCAATCTTTAATCGTAGGAAAGGTTGTGTATTTCCACGGGGTGATTCCTCTGCAAAATAGATAACCCGTTCCATACCACCACCAATTGGGATAACTTTTGAGTTTTCAGAGGTTAAAGAAACAGTCCGCCAAGATCGAAGATCAAAGGTTTCTTCGATTATGTATTGGAATGTTTCGCCAGTGGATGAGAAAGAGTTGGTGAACCGTGTAAAAGAGATTCCGGGCTTCCCGTTTTCTGGGTTGAGCAAATGTGGAGCATTTTGGGAATCGAATCCTAGAGAATCCATACCTGTGGCTCGTTCAAAAAGATTACTGTATCCATCCCCGTCTGAATCAAAATTATCCAAATCAAATTCATATGCAGCCTGTTCAGTTGTGACGGACGAGTGGTTATTGAGCCTGTTGTTAATGAATCTTTCTTTTAATTGGGGGTACCTTGTATCATTTCTACGATTTTCTAACCAAGCTTCCTTAGTTGGTTTGACCACTTCCACAGTGCGGATTCGAGGAAGTGCAGCCGCAAAGTTTTCATCTTCGGGGACATTAAAATTTAAGGTTACTACACCTGTTCGGTGAGCAATTATTTTATTTTGACCATAAATTTCGACAATGCTGGAGTCTGAACTAGTGAGAGAAAGTCTATTTCCATTACTGGCATAAACTCCAGGAATAAACTTCGTCCTGCTATTAGCCAAAACAGGTGCCAAAGAGCCTTCATTCTTCAAGTCTGTAAATAAGATGCTTGGGCGTGTCCGGTTGGATACAATGATTTCCAAAGTTTGGGTGATAGCAGCATCAACAAAAGCATTACCACTTTGATAAGCGGAAATCACGATGGTTCCGGCACTTCCGTCAAGAGTGACTACACCATGAGCATCCATTGTGGCTGGACCAGACTCCACTTTTAAGACAACCGGTAGTTTGTAGACTAAATGATTTTGGCCACTCGACTCTGCTATAGCCACAACTTGGAAAGGCGGATCTTCGCGAACTTTTATAGGAACTTGGGAGAAAATAATTGCTTGTGTGTCTTTTTGGAATGAAGGGTCAGAGAAATCAAAAATTTCCAAAGTAACACTCTGTGGCGGGGCAGCAAAAAAGCGAATATTACCAGGCTGGTAGGCGGTAATATTTATTTTCCCAGGGCGCAATATCTTCGCTTGGTTATCAGCAATCGCCAAAATAGTTGGATCACTGCTTGCAAAGATTACAGGCAGACCGGATGAGGCAATAGCGTTAAGGGTGAAGTCAGGATCGTTTGCTGACTTAACAGGTAGTTCTAAAGCACCATCATTATCAAGGTCGCTTGTTCCCAACCAAGTTATCAATTGATTTCCCCCAAAAGCAGGAACAGAGGTGGAGAAGGGATGCAATTCGGGTAGCCTGCTCTCTAATTGCCATTTGTGGGCTAGGTAGCCTTCAACCCGTTGTCGATTAACAAAGTTCAGGTTTTCTGAAAATACTAATAGTTCGGCAATTTCTCCGGTAAAAGACTGACCGATTGCATCAAGTGGTTTAGGAGATAGTGAACTATTTCCGGAGCCCATGAGCGTCCCGTTTATCCATAGGTTTTGGGTATTCGCCATGGTTCCAAAAATACATATTGTCCATGAGTTAGCTGGTTGTACAGAAGCTATGGACGGATTGCCGAAGTTGTAATCGAGGGAGAAAAATCCATTGCTATTGGTGCTAATCAAATCACCTCCAAATAATTTGCTTTCGCCTACTGAAGTTTGTTTTGCAACAAGGAATAAAATCGCGGGTTCCGATATGGATTCTTGCAGGCTTAATGATTGATTGAAGGAGTTGTTAAAAGAAACGACCGTCTTACCTTGAAGGGATTGAGCAGAATTTGGAGCAATCCAGCTTGGCATCTTACTCGAGTTTGCTTCAACCGGACTGTTGTTATTACCCGATCGATCCGCCCAAAGACTGATTTTGCCAGAAGCAAGGAAGTCTTCTGGCTGATCTTCACGCCCATCGTTGTTTATATCGTTTGCATCCAACCAGAGAGCAAGTCCAGGGATGGAATCTGCAAATAGGTTGCCGAACCTTATATTAAATGACTGGGTAACTGGTTCGGCGGCAAAGAAACGATCATCTCCATCCTGAGTTGCCGTAACTACCAATTCACCGGCATTGCGCACTGTAATATGATTATCTTTGATACTTGCTAGAGAAAGGTCGGATAGCGAAAACTGAACAGGTAGACCCGAGCTTGCTTCTGCAGAGAGAACGAAAGGGAAATCTCCAACAGATCGATCTATCAATTCAGCAAATGTTATATTTTGGTCCGATTTAATGACATTGAGGTAATTATATTCCGGTAGTGCTTTTTCATATTGAATGTTTCCATTTTGTCTGGCTGTTATGCGGGTGGTGCCAGCCCCCAAAATTTCAACGGTTTGATAATCTCCACCCCCCTGGTTATAAATTTTGGTGATGTCATTTTGAGAGAGTGATTTATTGTAAATTCGTAAATCATCGATCAGACCGGCAAAAGATGAGGTTTCATCTCCGGCGAAAAAGGTGCTAAAGCGGAAATCCAATGGGTGGCTGTTATTCGCCTCTTTTACTTCCACTTGATCAACCACGACCTCCCCATTTGCATAAATTTTAAGGTTGCCCGTTTCCGGGTTGTGAGAAATTGCCAGGTGAGTCCAATTGGAATCATTGAGTACGCTTTGGTTGGCATCGTATATGATGGGCGTATTGTTTCCATCGGTGTAGAAAGCCAAGGCTATCGAACCGTTACCATCCTCTTTATAAAGACGGAAATGATTCATGGTGGGAACCCCCGTTTTTGTGAGAATATTCATTTCCGGGCTATCGGAACTTGTAGAATTAGTATCCGGCTTTACCCAAACTGAAAATGTGTAGTCCTGTTCGATTCGGATAGGTCCAAAATTTACCCTACCTGAATTTCCGTTTAATTGTAAGGCACCTGAAAATTTACCGTCTTTCCAGGCGTTGTTCTCACCAACGGTTACCAAGTCGAGAAGAGTTCCGGAATTTCGTCCCGTTTGATCATAAGCCTCGGCATACTTCGATTCATCAAATTTCCAATGAGATTGGAGAAACTCTCTTTGTGTCACCAAAATTTTTGCGACTTTCTCGTTTTCCACCTCATAGTAAAGGGGAAGTCCAGTCGTTTCATTATTGTCCAAATCAATCGAGCTTCCACTGAGGGTGATGGGTTGGGATAAGGCTGGAATATCATTGAGGTCCTGGTCAAAGATAATGCCCTGTTTTTGTTTGTTACTCACCGTGAGGGTACCATCAACATAGGTGAAGAAATATTTGTCAGATAGACCGCCCGATCCCTGAATTGGGTATTCTCCCACCGGGGTAGGAGAGGGAATAGAACCATCTGTTACACTAAGAGTTAAGCTAATGTTTCGGTCAAATTCAGACTCGTTATCCTCGCCCACTAAACCGATCAAGTCGTAGCCTAGTTCGGGGTTTTGTTCGTCTGGCTTTCTAAAATGATTGTGAATTTGCACAACCAATTCTTTCTTAGCGATGAGGAATTCATCCAATACCTTGGGGGCTGCCTGATAGGTTGCATTGCCATCTCCAGGCTGGGAACCTTCCAGTTTTACGACCCCAGTCTTTAGGATATTCAAAGTGGTTGGCATTTGAGTTGAAGTAAGTTCGGCAAATTCTTCTCCTTCCACAATCCTTATATTCACCGGTAAGCCAGAGGTACTTGTCCAATTTAGATCGATGGGAGGATCACCATACTTTACTGAACTTAATTCCTCAAAGATAATACTTTGCGTTCCCGGGTTTACGAAAAGGGTCATGTTTTCTTCATCACTTCCAGAAGAATTTGAAGCCACAAGGGTGACATTAAAATCGAGACCTGATTGTAAAGGTGTTCCAAAAATCAATCCCGATTTTGCATCGATGGATAATCCGGAGGGCAACCCGGTTGCGTTAAAATCAGTTGGTCCTTTGAGTGTTTCAATCTGATAGGAGAATTCTTCTCCGTAAGTTGCAACTAATGCAGAGTCGATAAAATTAAAGGCATTCTCCCTTTCCTTAGGATTAAGGGGATGTGCGTATATTCTAAAATCGTCAATCAAACCATCAAATGCCAAATTAGTTGAGTCTTCACCCAAGTAGATCGTCGGATCTCCAGTAAGGTTGCCTTTTGCATTTACGGAAGCAACTGCTTCTTCGTTGTTAATGTAGAGCCGGAATTTATTACCATCCCACCAAAGAACTATATGTAACCATGTTCCTAGTGGTAAAAGAGTTGGCTCGGTAGAACGCCATCTTGACCCCACATAAGCATTCGCACTTATGTATCCATCTTCAATCGATATATTAAAGCGACCCGATGAAACTACATTGGCGTCACTGTCTTCAGTCTTCATCCAAAAGCTAAGAGAGAAAGAGTTTCTCAAGTTCGGTTTATCATTGGATTCGTCGAGGTTAGTTTTGATTTTTAAATCATCAAGGAAGCGAATCGCCTGACCATTTCTGCCTGCAGCGGAATTATTGAGAAATAAATCGAATTCCGTATCGTTACCGTCGACAAAACCATGATTTTCAAAGCCCGAATAATCTTTAATTTCTATGCCGTCCAGCGAGTCGAACTTCCAGTGCGCTACAGCATCCTTAGGTAATAAAATAACTGGAACATTGTCAAAAACCGGAGGAGAATCCTCAAATCGATGGGTGCCAAAATCTCCCTCGCCGCTACCATAAAGCGTTTCAATCTCTTGGTTGGTTAATGTGCGTTGATAAACACGAAAATCATCCAAGCTTGGCGAAAATCGGCTTCCACCTCGAAGTGCATTTCCAATTGTGCGTATGTCAAGCGCTCCCCCATTATAGGTGGTTTCTTTAAACTTTTCGTTGCCATCGATAAAAAGTGAATAGCTGTTTTGATCTGATTTCAGAGCGAAATGATGCCATTGCGGTTGTTCTTCTGTACCCGATAGCGAGGTTGCATAAAAATCTGAGTCTGACACCCCGGAAAGAATGAATTGTTCATTTCCGGCAAGAAAAGCAGGAAAGTTGGAACCCGAAGACCAGGTAAGTACATATTCATCACCGACAGGATTGTGAATCGGATATTTAAACCAGGTTGAGACTGTCCAATTAGGCTGGGAGAAGAAAAGTGAGTTGTAATCAAGATCAATTTTAGCGTTTTGAGGGTCAATGGTGTCAAAACCAATACCCGAAGTAAATTTACCTTCAGTATTCAAATCTGCATCTATTACCATACCGTGCCTTAGAGTCTCGGAATAATCCTCAACTATGGATCCGCCAGTTTCATTAAAAGGATAGTAAAGGACCAATCCTTGACTAACCGCAAAACCAGACTCTGCCAAGTCATCAAGTAATCCCCATTTATGAGCTAAATACCCTTCAACCATTTCTCGTTCAAAAGGTTCTAGCAGTCGGTCGAAAACGAGAATTTCTCCAATGGACCCCGTCAGCATGCCTAAATCGGTTCTAGGGTCGAGGCCAAGCGTGATTTGCTGAAGCGACTCATTTTCCCCACGAAATACATTCAGCCAATTGTATGAACTTGCCTCCAATGTCCAAGGGTTTTGGCCATCATCACCTCCGATAATCACGCCATCGCCATAAGCACTTGCAAAGATATTGAGTGGGCCGCTTAAATTGCTGAGAATGCCGACTTTCATGGATTGACCGGAGGAAAATTTAACCGAGGGAAGCGAGCCAAAACCGTTTTGTTCATAGCTAGGCATTTGGTTGACAATGGTTTGAATCGCATCTTTGGCACTCATTGATTTATCAACCCAGATGGGAATGTTTGCTTGGTCTGACAATGAGTCTCTTTGACTATCTGCATCAATATCTGTCGCATCTAACCAAAGAATCAAGCCGTCCATGCTGTGCTTGGTAAATTGGGTGTCGATCGTTTTGAAGGTCATAATTTGTTGAGCCCAGGTTTCACCGGCAATGTTTTTGGCATAGGCTCGGAAATAGTAGAGCTTATTTTCCTCGAGGTTTGCGGAAATGGTTTTCTCAAAATTCCCAATATCGGCAGCCTGACTGAGGACTAACTTATAGTCCCATGATGAATTGTCATCTGGATTTGCCGAAGTAGAGTTGGTTTCGATAGGTTCATCACCCCAGAAGATAATCACTTCGGCAGGATCTCCTCCCTCTGAACGAGAATTTGCTTGGTCAAGCTGTATACCAAATGGATCAAGTTGAGCATAGGGGTGAGTGTCTGGGAGTACATCATCCTGAAGGCTCCATTTGTGAGCCAAGTAACCTTCCAGGGTTGCCCGTTGCAAGGGATTTAATTCTCCGGAGAAAATTAGAATTTCTGCGACTTCACTAGCTGAGTTTTCATTCCCTTTGCCTCCAATTTGTAGTTGTCCAGGTCCAAAGTTCTGGTTGTCGGATTCTCGGGATTCCAACACTTTTAAAATACCGTCCTGCCAGAAAGAAGCTCTGGGGTCTCCGGAATTGTCACTAATAGTTCCCACATGAAGGTGCCAGTCATTATCGATAGGATCGCCAAACGCATAGATGTTGCCACCTGCTCGCCAAAGGCCAATGCCATCCTGATGAAACCCAAAATAGAAATCGTTACTCCTGGAAGTGATTACCTGTTTGTTATTGCCCCCTGTAAATCGAGCCAGGGTAATCATGGTGTAACCAGTTTGATGAAGAATTGAATTGAAGTTGTAGCCAGTCCACATTTGGTCATCCTCCCCGTCAAAACTCACGGCTGGTTTTCCATTGAGTGCAAAGGATAGGAGCCGTGGACTACCGTTTACATTATTGAAGCTACGATCTTGATTCGGGCGGGCCGATTGATCCTGCCACCTGCTGAGGGTTTGTCCATTCTGTCCACTAATTTGTTCGGCATCAAACCATGCCTGAATACCGGGGACTGTGTCATACTTAAAAGTCTCACCCAGAGAAATTTCTTCTTCAATGACTTCCCCACCGATCGATGCCAGGTTGGCCCTCAAAATGACCGACTGTGGCCTTGCCTCCATTGCAGGCAGAGTATTAATTCGCGGCTTTTCAACTACTCGGTATTCGACCAATCCGGTTTGATTGGCATCTCCTACAAATACTTGAGAGATTTCATTGGCAGATAAACCTCGGTCGTAGACTCTTACATCATCAAAGGATCCCAGGAATGCACCAAAATGATCCAATCCAAAACTTCCTGAGGGTAACCCAATAGATGGTACATCCTGGTGTATGGGGACAAAACCATCTCCCGATGAAATTTCCGGTTGGTCAACGAGTTTGCCATCAAGGTAAAGCTTCAATGCTTTTGTAGTTTCTCCATAACTTACAGCCAAGTGATGCCAGTTTTTTTCAATCTGATTAACCTTTTTCAGCCCGCTGTAGCCAGGCGGTGACGCTTCAAGGTAGCTATGATTCTGGGGTAGTTTATTGGTGAGATTCCATTTGTGTGCCAAGTAGCCCTCGATTTTTTCTATATTTTCACTACCCAAATCATTATTAAAAATAAGAACTTCTGAA
>JABBBW010000193.1:0-3625 GCA_018607205.1 Opitutales bacterium
ACTCTTCCTTGTTTGCTAGGCCAAGGATTAAACCTTGCTGACCCCACAAAGCACCCCTATGCAGACCCGGCCATAGGACGGAAAGGCTACCAACTTGCGAATGATACGGCGAACGAGTCAAGAGTGTATGACTTTTACCAAAGACAGGCGGACTATTATATGGAAAACCCTAATCTGATCCCAAAGGTCATTCCTGCTTATCCGGGACTGGATGCCGGACTGCACGGGCACTGGGGAAAGCATAACCAAAATGGGCATAATGATGGCAGGTGGAACGATGGGGATACCGGCGAGCACTTTGCTCATGTGGTCAAGGGGCCCAAGGGGTTGAATATTGAAAAGGGAGTGTGTGTGAAATTAGGCGAGGGTCACCTCCTATCCACTTGCTTTGATCCACAGAGCCTGAGCTACCGCACGGTGTGGCAGGATGGATGGGTCAAGTTTGGCCCGTTCCGTTGGGGATCCTCCCGGGGGGCCACCATTGACGGGAAAGTCTGGTTTCAAGCCGAGCAGCCCAAGATGCCGGAAGGCGGCGAGTACCTGGGTCTTCGTCGCTACGGGAAACGGGTGGTTTTTGAGTACCGCCTAGGAGAAACCAGAATAACCGATGAACCATGGGCAAGTAAGGACACATTTTACCGTAGGATAGATCTGCAAGGGGCAAATGGCGAAGTCTCACTCCCCTGCCCGATTGAGGAACCGTACAGGTTGACCACCGTACAGGCAGATGGAGTAACCACAAGTTGGCAGAATGGCACTCTTACCCTCACTCCAACCCAGGCAAATGCGACCGTCATTCTCCGAATAGCCAAAATAGAAAACCCATCCGGAGAAAGGGATGCACTGGCTCATCTTTCTTCTGAAAGGAAGATAGAAAAGAGATGGAGGGAAGTACTTCCATCCCCGGGCTCCCTTGGGCAATCGAAGAAAGATGAAAACTATGTGATTGATACTTTTCATGTGCCTTATGACAACCCCTACAAGACTGTCATGCAGTTGACCAGTATGGCCTTTCTACCCAACGGGGATGCCCTGGTCGCCTCCCTCCCGGGTGACATCTGGCTGGTTAAGGGCATTGATCAAGATTTAAGCAAGGTAACCTGGCAGAGATACGCCACTGGTTTTAACCAACCGATTGGAATTCATGTGGATGAGGAAGGCATCTTTGTGCTCGATCGTTGCCAGATCTCCGTCCTGCACGATACCAACGGAGATGAAGAGGTGGATTATTACGAAAAGTACGCCAATGATTTTGGCGGTTTCAATCGTAGTCATACCCATACCTTTGGCCTGCACCGTACCGGGGACGGGGCGTTTCATTTCGTACAATTGATCGATCTCTTCCGTACGGGCACAAACCGGAAAACAGAAAAGTATGCCTACGGGGTACGCAACTGTATGGGGATCGGTGGTTCTAAGGATTATTTTTGGGTGGCTCCCCAGGAAGGCACCTGGACACCCGCTTCGGCAATCATCGAGGTAAACAAGGCAGAACACTACGGAAGCTCTACCGAGAAGACAAAAATTGCCGCCCCCCTGTGCTATGTTCCACGCGGGGTCGATAATTCAACTGGGGGGATGGTCGAGATCACCAGTAACAAGTGGGGTCCTTTTCAAGGTTCTCACATTGGCCTGAGCTATGGAGCCAATTCACACTACCTGATCCTGCGCGATGGTACGGGAACAAGACCACAGGGTGCGGTGGTTCCCTTGAAGGGAGAATTTTTATCGGGTATTATGCGCGGAGCTTTTCACCCCAAAGACGGACAGCTCTACACAGTGGGGCTCGATGGTTGGGGGGATTATTCCACCAAGGATGGATGTTTCCAACGGGTGCGTTACACCGGAGGCAAAGTACGAAAACCAATAGGATTCAAGGCTCACGCCAATGGTATGCGAATTGATTTCGCCGTTGAATTGGATGCAACGCACTTGCAGGACACCTCCAATTTCTTCGCCCAGCAATGGAATTATGAATACGGCAAGCGCTACGGGTCACCGGAATTTTCTGTAAATTATCCAGAGAGTCTGGGGCATGACCCAGTGGCAGTTCGCTCGGTACAATTACTGGAAAATAAAAAATCAATTTTCGTGGAAATGCCCGACTTAAAGCCGGTGATGCAATTATACCTACGGATGAAATTAAAGGATATGGATGGAGTAGATTTTGCCGCGGATTTATTTGCTTCGCCTATGTATCCGCACCCTTCCTACTCGGCGAAGGGTCTGGCGGTACCCCTTTCTTCAAAAGGAGATATCGGGCAGTTACGCACGGAAAATACCAAGCCGAAAAAACAGGCAGATTGGTCTGGCAAGATTACAGAAGGAGCAAGAGAGATTGTGATAAAAACCATCAGTGGATTGAAGTACGATAAGACTTTGATCGAAACAAAGGCAGGAGAAGCCCTTGTTCTAAAAATGGTGAATGTGGATGCGATGCCTCATAACCTAGTCATTGTAAAACCTGGTGCCGTGCAAACTGTGGGGAATGCATCCTTTAAAATGCTCAACGATCCCAAAGCGGGTGAAAAGAGTTATGTGCCCGACCTACCTGAGGTTTTGCACTTCATCCCGGTAATCGACCCGGAAAAGCAGCATTCTTTACATTTCACCGCACCCAAGCAGGCGGGTGATTACCCATACATCTGTACATTCCCTGGACACTGGATGGCGATGCAGGGAGTTCTGCGAATCAAGTAATTCAACGCCGCTCCCAATTTCCTCCAAATGAACGGAATCAAAATTTTACTTTCACTGATTATACTCACAATTGGATCTAACCTAAGAGCCAAAAATTCTGTTCAACCAAATCAGGATCGAAAAAAGGAACCCCCTACTGAGCAAAAATTATCAACTATAACCCCGGTTCCATCGAAGCTGAAAAAGTTCATGCCTTCCAGGCATAACCAGAAGTTGGAGGAAGCGAAATCGGGGGACTTCGACTTGGTAATGATTGGTGATTCCATCACCCACAGTTGGGATGCCCAAAAAGACTTTAAAAAAATCTTCCAAAATATCAGGGTGCTCAACCTAGGCTTTGCCGGCGACCGTACCCAGAATGTTCTTTGGCGCATCCAAAACGGAGCTTTGGAAAATGTATCGCCCAAAGTGGTTACTATGATGATTGGAACCAATCATTTACATAATGAGAGAAAAAATCATCAACCAGATGAAACCGCTGATATTGTCCTGGGGATCCAGGAAGTGATTAAGGAGATCCAAAAAAGGTTACCTGATTCCAAGATCATTCTCTTTTCTGTTTTCCCGAGGAAAGACCCCGCCGAGTACGGGCGCGTGAAAGCATTAAATAAAAAGCTACCCAAGTTCGCAGATGACCGCCAAATTTTTCATGAGGATATAAACGATGTCTTTCTAAACCAGTCCGGACAGATCTCGAAAAATCTATATTTACGGGACGGATTACATTTAACCCAACAAGGCTATGCAACCTGGGGTAATGCCCTCCTCCCGATACTCAAAAAATATGGTCTGTAATTTCAATCAGTTAAGTTTTATCTAAATTACCCTGTAAATAAAATTTGCTTTTGTTGACAAAATAAATTTGCGCTCTCCTTTTATGTTATAAGGATGGATGGCAAATGAATTTAGTCACCCGTATCAAAAA
>JABBBW010000193.1:3635-4365 GCA_018607205.1 Opitutales bacterium
CAGCCATATTTTTTTTACCAAGATTGAAAAATTACAGGTCAAAATAAAGGAGAGTAATAAGTGGCGGTAGATACACTGCAAAAACAGTTGACATGTCGCTATATCCATTTACTTTGAAAGCGGGTTTATAGAATTCGCGAAGTGGACGGGGTGCACTGGTTCCTCGAAGGTACCCAGCCCTTTGGGTTGGTATCTGAAAAAACCACTCTCCTTTTTTGGTATAAAGATGAGGGCAGATGAGTTTAGTCACCCGTATCAAAAACGAAATAGGCTCGCGCCTGGAAAGAAGTGAGGATCTGCAAATCCCACTTACTGTTCAGGGGTTGAGTGAACATTATGGAGTAAGTTATACCCCTGTAAGGAAAGCAATTGGGGAATTAATCGGGGTCGGATTGATCCGCAAAAAAAGCAACGGCCGACTGGAAGCGACTCCTCCCAATAAACGCACAAAGAAATCAAACTTCCTGACCAAACAGGAATCTGAAAAGAAACCAGTAGAAAACATTACCAAAGAACTGGTGGAAATCAGTCTTGGTGGGGAAGAGTGTTTTGTTCGGGAAGAAGCCACAGCCAGCAAGCATGGCCTGACCCGATCGACCCTGCGTCAAATCTTGCAACGCCTCGCCGGGGAGGGTCTACTCGAACATGTGCCAAGACGAGGATGGCGGGTAAAACCATTCCGTCAGGAAGATATGGATGCATTTATTGAAGTCCGAGAAGTAATGGAATT
>JABBBW010000052.1 GCA_018607205.1 Opitutales bacterium
AAAATGCCAATGTTTTCGATTTGGCAATTTGGTGCTTTAGTGGATTTGCTGCTCTTTTCCCCTTAGTTTTTTCTGCTCTTTATTGGAAACGGGCGACCAAAGCAGGTGCGATTGCATCGGTTTTAACCGCCCTCATTTCTTGGGCATGGTTTTTCCATCAATCCGGCTATGGAGGAGAATATTTTGTGGGACCGGGAATTGTACCAGCGGCAATTTGCTTCCTTGTATCAGCGGGTGCTCTTGTGGTCGTATCCCTCCTAACCTCGCCTCCGGCTCAATCAACGATCGATCAATTCTTTCCCTCTCGGTCGTGATTGCGAATCGCTGGGAATGCGACTAGAAATTGTTTCAGTTATGGTAAGCGAAGAACAAATTAAACATGCGGCTAACGATCTCGATCAACATGTCGAGGAAATGATCAATTGGCACTTCTCCCCGGAAAGCGGATGTCCTTTTTGGTTAAACTGGGCGAAGGAACAAGATTTCAATCCTTTGGAAGAGGTTCGTACCTTCGCAGAACTTTGTGATAAATTTCCATACTTTGAAGATGAATGGTTACGGGATCTTCCCAACAAAGTCTGGGTGCCACAGGCATTTGCAGATCGACCTTTTAACATTTTTGAAACGGGTGGAACTACGGGTATGCCCAAGCAACGAATTGGATGGGATGATTTTCGCATCGATTATACCGCTTTTTCGAAGACTCTAAATGATGATCATTTTCCCCGCGATCACTACTGGTTGATGGTCGGCCCAACCGGTCCGCGAAGATTGCGCCTGGCTATTGAACACCTGGCCAATGAAAGAGGTTGTTCCTGTTATTTTGTCGACCTTGATCCGCGCTGGGTCAAACGATTGATCGCTACTCAACAATTTGATCAAGCCCGTGCCTATATGGATCATGTGGTTGAACAGGCCCTGACCATAATCAAAAACCGCGAGATCAGTGCTCTTTTTACCACTCCCAAACTTTTAGAAGCATTGGCCGAGCGTCGAGACTTGGTACGCGCCGGGATCAAAGGGGTATTTTGCGGAGGAACAACCATGGACCGTCAATATGCCCGTTTTCTTCAAGAAGAGGTATGCGAAGGAGGAAAGATCGGATTTGTTCCGACCTATGGGAATACCTTGATGGGCTTGGCACGCAACCATCCCTTTGGGCCTGAAAATGATTATTCGATTGCTTATTACGCACCCCAACCACGGGCAGTCCTTCGGGTGATCGATACAGATAGTGGAAAACCGGTGGAATATAATCATTGGGGCAGGGTGGAACTAACTACCCTTACAAAAGAATTTTTCATGCCCCGTTTTTTGGAGCGTGACGAAGCCATACGCCGAGAACCATGGACTGAAGCACCATGGGATGGGGTCGCAGAAATCCGTCCGTTTGGAGCGATGGAGAAGAAAATTGTAGAGGGAGTCTATTAATAGGTATGAAACAAGCACCCCACTTACCAAGTTTGCGACTGGGCAAGCCTTACTGCAGCCTTAATCAATCTAAAGTACTCGACTATCGGGATGGGTCCGTGCGGGCCACCTTGAGCCAGGTAAACCCAGGAGTGATCCGCCGAGATCTTAAAGAGGTCGGACAGGCCAGAGCCGCCTTGCAAAAATTTTCGACTGCCGAACTTCTGGAAATTTCCCGGCAGGCAGGAGAATTTTTTCTTCATGAAGAATTACCTGTCGGGGAAGCAGGAGAACTGCAAAGCCCTCAGGAATATTTAGAGACTCTTTCATCCACCAGCGGGCTTCCCCACATTATGGTTCGTCGGAATATGGAAAAAATCCATCACGCCCTTACTCATATGGATACGATTCTTAATGGATTGACCCGTGGGTTGGATGTGGAGGTATTAGACCGAGGTTATGGCGAACAATCCGGTTCTCCGGTTTGTTTTCATCCAACCACCAAGGCACTTGGTCTGGTCATGCCCAGTAACTCTCCAGCGGTTAATTCACTTTGGCTACCCGCAATCCCCCTGAAAATCCCGG
This sequence comes from Opitutales bacterium, assembly GCA_018607205.1. Classification (GTDB taxonomy): domain Bacteria; phylum Verrucomicrobiota; class Verrucomicrobiia; order Opitutales; family Seribacteraceae; genus Chordibacter; species Chordibacter forsetii. The sequence continues at coordinate 1,996 of JABBBW010000052.1, forward strand.
TGATTATGAAACCCGGCAAGGACGAGCCATGGACACCTTATCGATTAATGCAGGCCTTTATTAAAGCGGGATGTCCCGCAAAAGCCTTTGGGTTTTACCCCACAGATCACGAAGGAGCGGCTGATATTTTGCGTCTTTGCGACCGGGCACTCATCTTTGGGGACAAATCAACCACCGATCAATATGCCGGGAATCCTGGTGTACAAGTCCATGGGCCCGGTTTTAGTAAGGTTTTGATCGGGGACGATGAGATCGAAAACTGGCAAGACTACCTAGACCTCATGGTAGCCTCCATTTCGGATAATGGTGGACGCAGTTGTATTAATGCATCTGCTATTATTGTACCCAAATATGCAAAGGAAATTGCTGATGCCCTTGGGCAGAGACTCGGCCCGATCAAGCCCTTAGCGATGAACGATCCTAATGCGGTCCTATCTGGGTTTGCCAACCCCAAGATGGCAGAATGGATAGATTCTGCAATCGATACAGACCTTTTAGAATCTGGAGCTTATGATGCAACGGCTCCATATCGTGATGGTCCCCGCCAGGTGAAAGCGGAGGGAGGGACTTATTTACGCCCAACAATTATTGCCTGCGAATCGATCGAACATCCCTTGGCTAACCGGGAATTTCTCTGCCCCTATGCTAGCGTGGTGGAAGTTCCACAATCGGAAATGCTTGATAAGATCGGCCCCACCTTGGTCGTCTCTGCACTGACTAAATGCGAATCTTTTAAGCGAGAACTGCTAATGGATCCAAGAATTGAAAGATTAAATGTTGGGCCTATTTCAACAATGAAAATATCGTGGGATCAACCGCACGAAGGCAACCTCTTCGAGTTTTTATACAAGCGTCGATCCATAGGATTGGCCGCTTGATTCGTCTCCCGTTCCCTTTTCAATGACAGAAAGTTCCAGCTCTCCATCGTTGGACTCTTCCTTTTTTGCACTGGGCGATCCAACTGAACAACAGGTCATTTATGGCCCTGGGTCCTCGGTAAAAGTCGGTGAGTGTGCGAAGCAATTGGGCAGTCGTGCCTTGGTGGTCACTGACCTAGGGGTAAGTTCGGCCGGTCATCCCCACAAGGTCATGAAGTCCTTGGAGTCGGCTGGTATTCGTACATTTTTATTCGAGGAATCAATGGAAAACCCTACGGATTCAAGTGTACAGGAATGCGCACGGAAAGCGGGCATACTGGAGATCGACCTAATCATTGGTGTGGGAGGAGGCAGTTCACTTGATACCGCCAAGGGGGCAAATTTTATCCTGACCAATGGTGGTTCTATGAAAGATTATTGGGGTGTGTCTAAGGCAACCAAGCCGTTGCTCCCGATGATCGCGATTCCTACCACTGCAGGGACGGGAAGTGAGTGCCAGTCGTATGCCTTGATTTCTGACGATCAGACGCACCGGAAAATGGCCTGCGGAGATCCTAGTGCTTTGCCAAAAGTTACGCTATTGGATCCCGAGCTTACCCTTTCCCAACCCTTTTCAGTTTGTACCGCTACTGGAATGGACGCCCTGGCTCATGCCCTAGAATCCGCGGTTTGCTCGCGTCGGAATGACTTGTCCGGTCGTCATGCCCGGCAAGCCTTTGTCCATTTGATAAAGAATTTGGAAACGGTATGGAAAGACCCTCAAGACTTACTGGCCCGAGGCCATGTGCTATTGGGAGCCGCCCATGCGGGGGCGGCTATTGAACGAAGCATGCTCGGAGCTGCCCATGCCCTTGCTAATCCACTAACGGCTCAAAAAGGAGTCATTCATGGACAGGCGGTTGGTTTGTGCCTGCCTGCAGTTATGGCTTATAATCAGGAAGATTTGAACAGTGCAAAAATATATGCCGATTTGGCCCGTATTGCCGGGCTTGCAGATTCTTCCACAAGCCACCAACAAGCCAATGGGTTGCTTCTCGAAAAAGTTATTCGATTGCGCGAATTTGCCGGGCTTCCCACAAGTTTGTCAGAAGTCGATTGCGTTGCATCCGAACTACCCAAACTTTCCCAAGATGCGGCCGATCAATGGACGGGTACTTTTAATCCACGCCCGATCAAGGAGAGTGATTGGATAAAACTCTATCAATCCATTGATGTCCACGCGGACAATAAAAACGAAGGATGAAAATCAAATCGTTTATCGTTTTGAGCACCTTGCTCTCGATCTTTACTCGTTGGTGCGTAGCGGATTGGCCGAATCATCGAGGAGGTTCTGAACTGCAGGGTATCTCAGCAGAAAAGTTAGGAGATGAACTGGTACTCGAATGGACTTTTGAGGCGGGAAAGTTTTTAAAGTCCTCCCCGGTGTTATCAGATGGGGAAATATTTTTGGGTGGTCCTACCGGAATCTTTTATGCATTGGATTC
>JABBBW010000002.1 GCA_018607205.1 Opitutales bacterium
ATACCGTACAATCCACCAAGGTCAAGAGGCCAAGTGTTTTGTAAACCGGTTAATTCGCCCTTATCCCCAAGTAGGCGGATCTCGTGACGAAGAAAAGGATCATTGGGAGAAAGGTAGGGTTCTGCAAAGATTGAAAGGGGGGACAGAAACCCAACAAGTAATGTTACAAATAGACGCATATTGAAAGATCGTATGATGCAAAATGAAGAGAATCGAGCAACTGGAAAGGATTAGGCTCGCACCCTAATTCTTATTCTCCTAATGCAGAAGCTACACTCCATGGAAGACGATCCATTATTTCGCAGAGCCCGACAACACGCAGAGAAGCGATTGGTCTTTCATTCTGGACAGAGCGATTCAAGCAGACTGGAATTAATCAAGGAGTTTGTACGCCTCGAAAAAGAGATGCTCCACCGCTACCATTTAAAAGGAGATTCTGGGATTCGTCTTACCTGTGCCCGGGCGATTATTATCGATGTATTAATCCAAAATCTTTTCTCTTACGCCCTTCGGGTGGCCGAAGAAAGCCTCTTTAAAATCAAACCGATGTGCGTCCTCGCAACCGGCGGATATGGTCGGGGAGAACTAAGTCCGCACAGCGATATTGACCTGATGTTTCTCTATCCAAGAAGTTCAATGGGGAAATCCCTCGATCTTCTTAAGGAAACCATGACCAAGGAAATCCTCTATCCTTTGTGGGACACGGGTATGAAGGTTGGGCATGCGTCCCGGGAAATGAAAGAAGCCTTAGTTGAAGCCCAGCGTGACATTCGTAATAAAAATTCGATACTGGATGCCCGGTTTATTTGTGGGGATCGCAAGGTTGCTAAGAAATTTATCTCCAAATTCATGAGCTATTGTCGAAAGCGAAAGCCGGGAGACTACCTCGATGAATTACTCGAGCATCAACAAGTAAGAAGAAAGGAAAAGGGAGATACCGTCTTTTTACAAGCCCCGGATATAAAAAACGGGATGGGCGGTTTACGTGATTACCAAGGCGTTTTATGGATGGCTAAGGTGAAATTTGAGGATGACGCTATAAAGTCACTCATCAAAAGGGGGTATTTAAACGAACATGAGGCTAAGTCCTTCAAGGAAGCCTATTCCTTTTTACTTCGTGTACGCAACGAATTGCACTTTCGGAGCAAACGACCAGTGGATGTTTTGCACCTCGAAAAACAACCAGAGGTTGCCCTTGGTTTGGGCTACTTGGACGAGGATATCTTTCCAAGAGTAGAAAAATTTATGGGTGATTTCTATGCCCGGGTTACAACCATTCATCAACTAAGCAACCTGCTCGAACAACGCTTAGTAAGATCAAATAGTGGTAACACTGCATCCCTTAGTTTTCGATCTGTCTTACATGCTTACCGCTCGTCTCCAAGTGAAAAGGTGGATGGTTTTGATCTGCATAATGGCGAACTTCATTCAGAAAATAAAAATATTTTCGACGATGATCCAGAACGTCTACTGCGGTTATTCCGGCATTCCCAGCGCTTATCAGCCAAACTTTCTCCAAGTTTACGCTCATTGGTTCGTAATCGATTATCTTTGATTGATGCCGAACTGATCAATTCTGCATCTGCGAATGTTACTTTCCGGTCAATTTTACAGGAGGTTGGAAATGTTGCTCCATCTCTTTTTGAAATGCATGACCTAGGGGTCCTTGGACGGTTCGTACCTGAATTTGGACGATTAACCTGTAAAGTACAGCACGATCTTTACCACCGTTTTACTGCAGATGTTCATGTTTTAAGATGTATTGAAATCCTTGATCAAGTCTTTCAGGGAACCAGACCGGGGAGCCAACCTTATTTGGATGCCTTGCGAAAAAATGAACTGCCTGGACTCCTTTACCTTATTCTATTTATCCATGATATGGGAAAAGATAAGGGCCCTAAAGGACATTGCGAACGCGGAGTGGAAATTGGCAAAACTCTGATGGACAGGCTAGGAATTCCACAAGAGATGCACGACCGTGTACTCTTTGTGGTTCGAAATCATTTAGAAATGGTACGCTTTGCGAACAAGTTCGATCTCGACGACCCTGAAGTCATCGACTCCTTTGCCTCCTTCGCAGAAGGCGAACAACGGTTGCGCTTTTTATATGTTCACACTTATTGCGACGCCAATGGAACTGCTCCTGATCTTTGGAATTCGCATAAGGAAGAACTACATACCCATTTATATTCCAATACCCTAAAAGTTCTCGATGGAAAGAGGGCCCGTAAAGATCCCAGTGAATTACGTGACTCCTTTAAAGACTTGGAAGTGGAAGGAGTATCCAAGGAGTCGATCCTCGAACATCTCGACCAAGTACCAGTACGTTATTTTTCCCATACTGGTAGGGAAGAAGTCGCCTTGCACATCTCAATGGTGGATCAATACGCGAAAAAAGGCCGAAAGCCTGAACTTCCAGTTGTAAGCTGGCGAAACGATCTTAGGCGTACCCTGACTGTGGTCGATGTGGTTATTACCGATCAACCCGGCTTATTTGAAAAAATAACCGGTGCCCTCGCAGTTGCGGGATTAAACATTTTAGGATCAAGAGCCGTTACCCGCAAAGACCAGTTGGCCATCGATGTATTTTATGTGGAAGGAGAATCCGGAGGGATTGTTGAAGACCCTGCCATACGAAGCTTTTTTGAGAGCACATTGGAAAGTTTCCTATCTGGAAAAGATTGTCCGGACGAAAAAATCTCCGCTCACCGCAAAAAGAAGGAAAAATCCAAGACCTTTTCCACAACCGATAAATTTGGGGCGACCATACCTCCAGAAGTTGATGTATACCGGGATATTTCTCTCGGACGTACCATCGTTGAAGTTCGGGCAGCTGACCGTATCGGCCTGCTTCATTTGTTATCCAAACATATTGCAGATGCCGGGTTTAGTATACTTTTTGCCCGTATCGCCACAGAGCAGGGTATTGCCACAGATGTATTTAATATTGAACCGATCGAAAAAGGAACCGTGCCATCACCAAGCGCATTCTTAGATCTTCGAGAAAACCTCGGCCAGGCTTTGCACGAAGGCAAGTACTACCACGAAGTTTAAAAGAGTTACTTGAAGCCAAGCTCTCAGATTATCCCGTATTTAAAGGCAGACTAATTCTAAACATCGTGCCTTGGGGCCCAGACTCAATTAATTCCAAATCGCCATCGTGAGCCCGCATAATTCGTTTGGAAATGGTAAGGCCGAGCCCAGTACCACCCGTTTTACCAGTAAGAAAAGATTCAAATATTCGTTCTCTTAAATCTTCGGGTATACCCGTGCCCTGATCCCTAAGATAAATATTTGCCCGTCCATCTTTTATTTCACTATCGATAAACAGTTCTCCCCCGCTTGGCATCACCTCAATTGCATTGAGCATAAGGTTTAATAAAACCTGTTGGATTTGTCCCTTATCCACAAAGACCTCCTCAGTATTGAGAAGATTCCCCCATTGAAGAGAGACTTGGGACTGTTCCAACTTTAAACGGACTAAAACTGCAGCATCTTCCAAAATTTCCCGGACCCTGACATTTTTTCGAAAGGATTCCCTGCTTTTTCCAAATTCGAGAATACGCCCGGCAATTTGTTCCAGATGGTTTAACTTTTCACGAATGACCAAGAGGTCTTTTCCTTTATGTTCATCTTCCTGTTCCTCAAGTTTCAAGGAATCAAAAAGTAAACGGACCACCATCAAGGGATTGCGAATTTCATGAGCAATCTCAGCGGCTAAAGTGCCCAATGTGGTTAGGCGTTCGCTCTTGCGCATACTTTCCTCGGAATCAAATACACGACCGTATAGGCGGGCATTCTCGATCGCAATCGCACCCAAATCGGCTAAGGCTCTGGCAATCATCTGTTCGTCATCATGATACCGGTGCGGAGAATCGATGTAATGCACTAACAAGCCAATAGGAGCATCTTCAAAGATTACCGGGGTAACTAGCATGGAGGTAAGGTTTTCGGAACGGATTAAATCCATGAAGTGATGTTCTTCGGTGCGTAAAAGATCACGCGTTTGTACCTGCCGATGCCCCCGCAGAGCAGTACCAAGTAAACTGTCTCCAGGCTTTAAGGTTTCCTCATAATTCCTAAGGCCCTTTTCGTCGTGCAAACACTGCAAATGTAAAAGGTCCTGTTTTTCATCGTAGAGAAAGAAAGCAGACAACCGGCAACTTAAGAGGAGCAAACCTTCACGAGATATGGTGTGCAAAACTTCATCAAATTTACGGGTACCGGAAATATCCTGACTGAGTAAAACCAGACTTTGTAACTGGTCTGCCTTTTTACGCAACTGTTGGATCATCCACATATTCTCCAATACTCGGCTTGCTTCATTTGCGATAAGGACGAGC
>JABBBW010000095.1 GCA_018607205.1 Opitutales bacterium
GTTCAACACTCCGGTAAGCACGGCCGTCTCCCGCGAAGGTTGGTTTACACTCATCGCCCCGAAACCGGCCGGGATGATGGTCTGGGCAATGGCGGCGGTGGTGCCAACCAGCGAGCCAAGGGTGAAAAGGAGGGCTTTATGGATGCGTATCGATCTCATGATATAATTTTGAGCGTAGCGTTAAGGGCAGGGCAAAGAGTTGCTTGGGTTAAAAGGAAAAATTCCCAACCATGAGCGAATGGGAAAAAAGCTGGTGGCGAGCACATGGCAGCAAGCGCGTGAGAGAAAGCGTGCCTGAGCACGCAAAAGAACACCTATTAGCCTTTAAAACCACCCCACATAACACCTTATTTGAGGGTGCCATCATATCTCTTCTGTTAAAGAAGGTCGCTAGATTGGATTGGAGCGATGGATAACCGATGAAACTTAGGAGTTAGGAATAATTAATACTTACGCGTGCGTAAGACTTGGTTTGGGTGAAATGGATATACCAACATATCCCCCTTCATCTTTGTGAAACGAAGAGTGTTTGTCTGTGGGCTGTTGGTTTGCTTAAAAAGCATGGTTGTAGGGTATTAACACTTAATCAACAAATGATACGCCAAACCAATAACAAAATTAAAATTTCTTTTAAATTATTATAAATTCGTAAAATATATTATATATTTATGTTATTTATTAGGTTATTTTTGCTAAATTTATAAACTTAGATCAAATCGTTTCACTCGCTTACGAATTCCTTATCCTAAAATCATCCTTTAAACATCAGATCGCTCTTGTTCTTTCGGTGATTTCTTGGTGAATTTCAAAGAATGGACAGATTTATTAAATTATATGCCCACTTTTTATTACTGACCTTGGGTTGTCTCCCCATGCAGGGTTCGTTGAATGTGATCTACCTCAACGCAGATGACCTAGGGGTGATGGATGTAGGGTTTATGGGCAGTAAGCTCTACCATACGCCCAACTTGGACCACCTGGCGAAGGAGGGCATGGTTTTCACGGATGGGTATGCACCGGCGGCCAACTGTGCCCCCAGCCGAGCCGCCTGCATAAGCGGGCAATGGGCGTCCCGCACAGGGGTCTACACCGTAGGCACTTCGGAGCGGGGCAATACCCGGGACCGCATGCTCATTCCTACCCCTAATCGGTTACATCTTAAAGACGAGGTCATTACCATCGCTGAAGAATTTAAAAAAGCAGGTTATCGTACCGCCCAGGTTGGAAAATGGCATCTCGGGGAAGACCCGACCACGCAGGGGGTCGATATCAATGTAGCCGGAAACACCCGTGGGGCGCCGTCGTCTTATTTCAGCCCTTATAAAAATCCCAACCTTGAGGATGGACCCAAGGGAGAATACCTAACCGATCGTCTAACCACGGAAGCGATCAATATCCTCAGGCAATTCAAGGAGGACCCTTTTTTCCTGTATTTTCCCTTTTACAGCATCCACACACCTTTGCAGGGGAGAAAGGATCTAAAGAAAAAGTATGTAAACAACCCCAAGGTAGATGCGGATTATGCGGCGATGGTGGAGTGCCTGGACGAAAATGTGGGTCGTTTGATGGGAGCCCTCGACGAGCTTGGCTTGCGGGATAATACCTTGGTGCTTTTTTCTTCAGACAATGGAGGAATCCGCAAGTATTCCAAACAGGATCCCTGGCGGGCAGGCAAAGGTTCTTATTATGAAGGGGGTATTCGCGTGCCCCTGACGATACGCTGGCCTGGAGTGGTTGAGCCAGGATCCACCTGTTCGGTTCCGGTGAGTGGGCTCGATTTTTACCCGACTTTTCTGGAAGTCATCGCGGCCAAGCCAAGCGAGGGTAAGGAGGTGGATGGGAACAGCCTGGTACCTCTCCTAAGCGGAAAGGAAGAGTTCCCCAAGGACCGTTGCCTGTACTGGCACTTTCCGGTTTACCTGCAAAATTATGCCGGGGAGGAGGACCAGTCCCGAGATGCCAAGTTTCGCACCCGTCCGGGTACTGTGCTCCGGAAAGGAAAATGGAAACTGCATGAGTATTTTGAGGATGGTGCCCTGCTTCTTTATGATCTTGAAAAGGACCCTGGGGAGACCCACAACCTCGCTGCGGAGAAACCAAAGAAACTGCAGGCGTTGAAGGCGGATATGTATACCTGGCGCCAGCGGACGGATTCGCCGGTGCCCACCAAGCTAAACCCTAAATACGTGCCGCAAAAGATTTCTACCCGCTAGATGGATTCATCCATGAGATCTATTTGCAGTTTTCTTACCCTGTTTCTTACCTCTGTCCTGTGGGCGGATGATCCTGATTTGCAAATCTATAAGGAGGTGGATGGATATTCCCTGAATCTTCATATTTTTCGTTCCCCAGCTCATATTTCGGGAGCAGCGCCCAAGCCTGCCATCGTCTTTTTCTTTGGCGGAGGATGGGCCGGGGGCACGCCAACCCAGTTTTATCCCCAGTGCGAATACCTAGCGGATCGTGGAATGGTGGCAATGGCAGCCGAGTACCGGGTGAAATCCAGGCACAATACCACACCTTTCGAATGTGTGATGGATGGAAAGTCTGCTCTTCGCTGGATCCGTAAAAATGCGGCCAAGCTAGGAGTTGATCCGGAGCGGATTGGAGCGGGGGGAGGATCCGCTGGGGGACATGTGGCTGCGGCAGTGGCTACTGTGCCAGGTTTAAATGCCCCGGGCGATGATCTCTCGGTTTCCTGCCTGCCCGATGCCCTGGTTCTCTTCAACCCAGTCTACGACAATGGACCCGGTGGGTTTGGGTATCCAAAATTGAAGGACAGATACCGGGAAATTTCCCCGATGCACAACCTGCGGGAAGGTATGCCCCCGACCATCGTTTTCCTAGGGGATCAGGACAAGTTGATCCCGGTGCCTACCGCCGAAAAATTCCGAGATGAGATGCGCAAACTGGGCAATCGTTCGGAACTGGTGGTTTATCCGGGCCAATCCCATGGTTTTTTTAACCAAGGAAAGCCGGGAGGTGGATACTTGAAGACCTTACAAGAGATGGACAAGTTTTTAAATTCTTTGGGCTGGTTAGAAAAATATTAGAAACTTTGAAGATCAGAAAAAGGACTGGGGTTGCCAATTTGAATTTTCCACCCTTCAATAACCTATCATGGGTTTGTTGAGAGCAAGAATGGGGTGGGTGATCGGGTTGCTCGCCGTGATTGCCCTGCTTGATTATTTTTGGATCGCTCCGGCCAACCAGACCTATGCTAAGAGCTATTTGAACGAAAGTATTGTACTCTCTGCCTCGACTTATGCGACCTGCCGGGTAATTAACGGCGGTGTATCCTCACTGCAGGAATCGAGCATCAGTATTAGCCCTTGGGGTGTGGGGATTGAGTATGAAGCCGGGCAGATTCTTGATCCCATAAATGATGCGGTGGAACGCTTGTCGGAGGCTTGCGTCCATTCGATGGCTCTGTTGGGTGTCCAGAGAATCGTGCTTGGAATAATCAATAGGTATGGAGTATTTCCTTTTTATTTAGCCCTGTGTGTTTTTCTTGGATGTTTACTGGTTGGAAAAGGAGCAAGGTTTGCCCGTTTGAGCGGACGTTTGGCCCTTCTGCTTTTACTCCTTCGTGTATCCACCCCGGTGTTGTGCTTTCTCGGTTCCCAGCTTAATCATCAATATTTTGATCCACGCATCGAGGAGCAGGCAGGGCAGTTGGCAGAGATGAGAGAGTTGGCATGGGCGGAGTTTGAGACTGATAGCCCGGTTCTTGAGGGAAAGACAGCCAGCACTGCCCCCCACCTTTCTCTATTACCTGATTTCTTGAGGGATATTGGAAACAAGGTTTCCCACTATGCGGAGTGGATGGAGAAAAGAACAAGGGCACTCAAGAATGCTCTGGTTTATTTCCGCGATCATTTTTCCGAAATTATGGAAAGCTTAACCGCTCTATTTGTACTAATGATCGAAAAAATCATCCTTCTGGCCATTCTCCTTCCCCTGGCTACGCTCTATGCTTTGCGCAAGGCTTACAGTTGGTTGGCAGAGGAGGAGCTCGATTGTTGGATTCCTCAATTATTTAGCCAATCGAGTAAACCCCGAAAGCAGGGCAATGAATTGGCAGGTAATTCGTCTTAGCCTTAATCTTTTTTTCCTTCTCGGGAAGGTAGCGAGAAGTGGTCGGTCGCGAAAAGTTAGATGGAGCTTATCCAATTCAACTGCCAAACTCTAAAAGGAGCAATTTTTCTAATTTAGTTTAGCTTTTTGGGCCTCGATTAATTCACCAATTCCCTTTTCTGCGAGACCAAGGAGCTCGTCCAATTGTTCCCGGGTGTAGGTGGCTTCTTCGCCGGAGGATTGAACCTCTACGAATTCACCAGAC
>JABBBW010000070.1 GCA_018607205.1 Opitutales bacterium
GAGCACGCAAAGCAATATCTATTGCCTCAGAAACTCCGACCGTTACCAAGACCTCGCTTTTTGGATCATAACCCGGACCAAAATGCTTTTCAACATAGGCGGATATTTCTTTCCTAAGCGAAAGAAGACCACGGTTATCGGTGTAGGATGTTTTCCCACGCTCAAGGGCAAAGATTGAAGATTCCCGAATTTTCCAAGGGGTTATAAAATCTGGTTCTCCAATGCCCAAAGAAATGGCTTGAGGCATTTCCGAAACAATCGCAAAAAAATCTCGAATTCCAGAACGGGGCAAGCCACGCACATGCTCAGCAATATAATCTTCAGGATTCATGAAAAAATTTAAGCGCTAACAGCTGGTTTCTCCGGATTTTCTCCTTCGTCGCTCAGAAGATGTCCGTGTTCCTTGTATGAACGAAGCAAAAAATGGGTGGCAGTGGAAAGCACCCCATCAATCGTGGCAAGCCTTTCGGAAACAAAGCTGGCCACGGAATGAAGGGTTTTTCCTTTTACGATAACCAAAAGATCGTATGCACCAGACATTAGATGGCATGCCTCGACTTCTTCAAACTTGGAAATCCGGTGAGCCAAACGATCAAATCCACCTTCTCTCTCTGGACTAATCTTTACTTCAATCACCGAACGAACTTCATTATTCTCTGCTTTGGTCGGATTAAGCAATGGAACCCAGCCAAGCAAAGAACCATTTGTACGCAAAGATTGAATCTCTGACTCCACCTCTTCGATCGAACGGCCCAAGATTTTAGCCAAAACCTCTGGGTTTGGATCTGCAGTTTCTTGAATGGTGCTAATAAGGTCGCTCATAGGAAAGTGTTTACACTATCAATCGTGAATAACTCGGTAAAGAAGCAAAGGCAGGCAAATTGTGTTTGGTTCATATGGAAACTTTTTCTTCAGCATACACCAAATTTTTCTGTATCATCCATTTCCAAAAGAAGCATCAAAATCGCATTTAATCCAATGGAATGAGTAATTTCTCCCTTTTTAACAAGATCTTTAAGCTCGTTTAATGGATACAACTCAGTAATTAATTCTTCGTGTTGGTCAAAATTAAGTTCCGCCGTTTTTTTGGCATTTCTTACTAGCATAACATGGCAACGATTCGATAAAATGGCTGCATTTGGACGGACAACTCCAAGTAACTCCGGGTTTTCTCCCACATAGCCTGTTTCCTCTTGTAATTCACGAATACCCGCAATTAGAGGATCTTCATCTTTTTCAACCACCCCACCGGGCGGTTCAAGGGAATAATCCTGAGTACCATAACGAAATTGACGAACGAGAATGAGTTCATTCTGCGGTGTGATCGCCAATACATTAACCCAGTCATTAGTGTTGAGAACAAAGAAATCTCCCTCCACCCCATCAGATCGTCTTTTCAATCGCTGTTTTCGTACTTCGAATATTCGACAATCAGAATGAAGTTCATCTGTTTGAAGATCCCATGGACTTGGTAGGTTTTTATTCTTCACAGCCTTAACTCCAACTTCACAAATTCCTCTAAATCAGAAAAAATAGGAACACCCATACTAGAGGCTCGAGCTTGGATATCTTCTACAATTGGCTTGCCTGAACGAACGAGTGCACCGCGAATACCTGCATCCAATCCGGTTTGTGGATCGATCCATTTATCCCCAATGATCCAGCAATCCGCAGCTAAAAGGTCATATTTTTCAATCATTTCTTTTTCAAAAAGGGGGCATGGTTTTCGATAGCCACCAGTTTGACCAGGAGATTCAGGAGCAATACATACCTCGGTAAAAAAATCATCCGACCATTCAAATTCTTGGTGCATTCGAGCATTGCATGCATGAACATCTGACCAGTCATAATACCCACGGGCTATACCTGATTGATTGGTATGCATAAAAAGTAAATAGCCATGATTTTTTGCTTTTCGTAAGGCAGCCCCTGCACCATTGATTATTTTCAAGTGGTTTGGATCTTTTAGGTAATGAGCATCCTCGATCAAGGTACCATCCCGATCCAAAAACAAAGCCTTATTGCAAGGCATAACTATGAAGAAAGAGCGATAATTTCTTCTGGGGAAACATTTGCAGTTCCCACTTTACCAACCACTACTCCGGCCGCTAAATTGGCAAACCCTGCAGCCTGTTCGAACGACTGTCCGGCAACAAGAGCCATAGATAAGGAGGCAATTACCGTATCTCCAGCACCAGAGACATCAAAGACCTCGCGAGCGGCAGTGGGTATAGTGCATTCGACTTTTCCCTGCTTTGCAAGAAGCATACCCTCCCCTCCCAGAGTGACCGCGAGTAAGCGTGGAGAAAACTTATTAAAGATTTGGGTAACCACTTCTTCCTGCGGAAAAGGATCCCGGGTTTCCCGGGAAAGTCCGGCAAGTTCTAGGGCTTCCAAACGGTTGGGCGTTAAAAGATCGGGCATTGAATAATCAAGTAAACGGCTGGGCTTTGGATCGACCGCAAGGAAGCTTGCATTCTCACGAACCAAGGCAAGGAGCTGATTGGTGACAAACCCCTTGCCGTAATCTGAAACAATCACTACATCGGCCTGGCTGGCTTTTTCGCTAATCAAATTTCCAACTATGTTCAAATCAGGATGATATTGATCAATGGAAGATTCTCGATCTACCCGGCAGATTTGTTGATTTGAGGCAGTCACCCGTGATTTGCTTATAGTGGGAACCGAAGAAAAACGGAAAGATTGATCAACTTGGATTTCTTGGTTCCCCAAAATTTCGACCAACTCATCACCACGCTCATCCTGACCAAACCATCCGATTGCTTCCACATTGGCTCCCAGAGAGCGTAAATTAAGAGCTACATTGGCAGCCCCGCCGGCAACCGACCGTTCTTCTCGCACAGCTAATACAGGTACGGGTGCCTCAGGAGATATCCTGCTTACTTCGCCAATTATGTAACGATCGAGCATTACATCTCCAATCACTAATACGCGAAGGCTCTTGATCTGTTCGAGAAGATCTTTCATCAAATAGAATTATGAGTATGCGACTTTTTTGTCATCTGCCAATCGTCTTCCTCTTAGGAATAATCATATCCTGCAAGGAAAACTCCACACCTCCTAAAGTTGGCCAAGTCCAAGAAAAATATGATATTAAAATTGGTGACTGTCTACTGAAGTTGGAACTGGCAAAAACACCAGATGAAAGAGAGACCGGCTTGATGCACCGTGATAAATTAATTGCAGGCGAAGGAATGATTTTTGTTTTTGAAACTCCACAATCTCAAAGATTTTGGATGAAAAATACTCGGATCCCCTTGGATATTGGATATTTTTCTGCTGACGGAAGATTATTGGAACTACACCGTGGACGCCCTTACGATTTGTCAGGCATGCCCTCCAAGTCCAATAATTTACAATTCGTGGTGGAACTTGGGATCGGAGAATTTAGCAGATTGGGTATAAAACTGGGAGACCGCATTGATTTACAGATGTTAGCCAAAGCAATATCTTACAGCGGTGGATTTCCACGCCATTATAACCTGCAAGGTTACGCTCGGTAACCGTTCGGATTTTTACTCTGCCAATGCCAAGCATCGGCAAGCATTTCTTCCAAAGTTTTTATCGTCTTCCAACCGAGTATTTTTTCGGCATGGGAAGGATCTGCCCAAGCCTCGGTAACATCACCCGGGCGGCGGTCGGCAAGCTCGTATGGAATTTTTGTTCCAGTCGCTTTTTCGAAAGCAGAAATTACTTCGAGCACACTGGACCCTCGTCCTGTGCCAAGGTTGCAAACCAAGCCCTCCCCTCGTTGTTCAATCGCCTGCAAGGCTTTTAAATGAGCATTTGCTAAATCGACTACATGTAAATAATCACGGATGGCAGTTCCATCACGGGTCGGATAATCGCTTCCAAAAACTCTTAGCTTTTTGAGCTTACCTGAAGCTACTTGGCAGACAAAAGGAACCAAGTTATCGGGAATGCCTTGCGGGTCTTCCCCAATCTTTCCACTCGGATGTGCACCCACGGGATTGAAGTAACGAAGTACGGCAGCCCGAAATGATGGTTGGGCGGCGGCATGATCACAAATAATTTCTTCCATTTGGAATTTTGTACGGCCGTAAGGACTGGATACCCCACCCACTGGATGAGACTCATCGATAGGTACTCGATCAGGCTCACCATAAACCGTACAAGAGGAACTGAAAACAAGGTCATTAACCCCTGCACTCTCCATTGCCTGGAGCAAGGAGATGGAACCAGAAACATTATTTCGATAATATTTAAGAGGGTATTCAGTCGATTCACCAACTGCCTTAAGAGCAGCAAAATGAATCACTGCTTCGATATGGGGATGCGTGGAAAACAGAGATTTTAA
>JABBBW010000040.1 GCA_018607205.1 Opitutales bacterium
GAATCATCGAGGAGGTTCTGAACTGCAGGGTATCTCAGCAGAAAAGTTAGGAGATAAATTGGTACTCGAATGGACTTTTGAGGCAGGAAAGTTTTTAAAGTCCTCCCCGGTGGTATCGAACGGGAAAATATTTTTGGGTGGTCCGACCGGAATCTTTTATGCATTGGATTCCAAGACCGGCCAGGTGGTATGGAAAAAAGACACCGGGTTAGGAGTGGATGCGCCTGCCTTAGTCCATAATGGCATGGTATATATTGGCACCAAAGATGGATGGTTATTTTGTCTCGATGCAGAAAGTGGCAAACAAAATTGGGCTTATGAAACCATGGGAGAAATTGTGGGGGCACCAAACCCTGCCATTCATCCAACAACTGGTCGCAAGTTGGTGCTCGTGGGAAGCTACGATAATTTTGTGCATTGTGTGGACGCAGAGGATGGATCGATCGCGTGGAAGTTTGAGACATTGAATTATGTCAATGGAACTCCAGCAATTTGGGATGAAAGATGGGTGGTGTTTGGAGGATGTGATGCTCAAGTCTATGTCGTTTCTTTGAAGGATGGAAACCTCACTAAACAAGTCGATTTGGGGGCTCCGATCGCTTCTTCAGTAGGGGTGTACGATTCCTTTGGCTATGTTGGAAATATGGATCGGGCGGTACAGGCGATCGATTTGAATAGCGGAAAAATTTCCTGGTCTTATGAACCGAAAAGTTTTCCATACTTTTCTTCTCCCGCACTTACCGAAGATCTTGTAATCATTGGTGGGCGGGACAAAGCACTCCATGCTATAAATCGAAAATCGGGCAAACAACATTGGAGGTTCTCTGCCCGGGGACGTATCGATGGATCCCCGGTGATTGCAGGCGAAAAAGTGGTGGTTGGATCCATGGACGGCAAACTCTACTTAATTGATTTGAACGGAGGCGAAATGATTACTCGTTACGAAATTGGATCTTCGATCTCATCCACATGTGCTGTGGCCAATGGATGGATTTTCGTTGGATGTGAAGATGGAAACCTCTATGCCTTTAGTACTATGAATAAGCTTCCATGAGCGATTCCACATCAAATAGTCCCGATCAGAAAACTGGTGAGGAAACCAAGGCGGGCAATTATTTCATCGCCAACTATCCGCCCTTTTCTTTCTGGAACGAAAAGGACTTACCCTGCGTAGAGTCCTTGCTTAACAGTCCATCTCCGGGAAAGGCACCCCTTGGGCTTTATTATCATATTCCATTTTGTAGGAAGCGTTGTCACTTTTGCTACTTTCGTGTCTACACCGATAAAAATTCTGCGGATGTTAGAAGATACCTCGATGCCACGATGAAGGAATTTGAGGCCTATGCCAATTCGCCTTACCTGGCAGGAAGAAAACCCAAGTTTGTTTATTTTGGGGGAGGCACACCTTCCTATTTGTCCGCTCAGCAATTAACCGAACTTACGGATCGTATGAAAGCGATTTTGCCCTGGGATGAGGCGGAAGAAGTTACCTTTGAATGCGAGCCCGGAACCCTGACAGAAAAAAAAGTACAGGCGATTCGAGACTTTGGAGTTACCCGTCTGAGTTTGGGAATTGAAAATTTTTCTGATCATGTATTGGAAACCAATGGACGGGCTCACCGGTCTGGAGAAGTCTTTCGTGCTTTCCAATGGGCAAAGGATGCGGGGATCGATAATATAAACATCGATTTGATTGCCGGTATGCTCGAGGAGACAGATGAAAATTGGTCGGAATGTATAGAACGGGTGGTGGAACTGGCACCCGATTGCGTGACGATCTATCAAATGGAAGTTCCTTACAATACCACCATTTATCAAACGATGAAAGAAGAGGGCAAACTTAGTGCCCCAGTCGCCGATTGGCCAACCAAGAGACGCTGGGTGACTGAGGCTTTTAGTCGTTTGGAGTCTGCGGGTTATTCTGTGACCAGTACCTGTACCGCAGTGAAAAACCCACAGCGCACCAAATTTCTTTATCGGGATCAACTTTGGGGAGGTGCCGATATGATCGCTCTGGGAGTTGCATCTTTTGGGCATCTCGGAGGTATCCACTATCAAAACCTTACCCACTTTGAAGATTATTGCTCCACCATTGAGGGTGGGAAGTCGGTACTTCGCCGAGCTTTGCTTACCACTGAGGATGAACGATTTATTCGTGAATTTATATTACAATGGAAACTGGGAAAGATTCGCCCGCGTTATTTCCTGAAAAAGTTTGGGATCAATCTGCAAGAAAGATACGGCGAAGTTCTTAAGGATTGGAAAGAACAGGGAATTTTAAATATGGAAGGGGAGGAATGGACACTTTCTCGGGAAGCCCTGCTAAGAGTGGATTCTTTGCTTGATCAATTTTTTCTTCCCCAACATCAGGATGCCCGTTACGTCTAACCTTGCATATGGCTGATCCCTCAAAAAATTTTCCCGGCTTGCTCCACCCCTTAACTTTAATGAGGCGGGCACGTGGACTTCCCGGCTTGGATTATCAAACGATTGAACCCACAGAATTACCCGAGCCTTATCGACAGCTTCTTGCTCATGAGGGGGATATGACGACACGGTTGGAAAATCATCACCGAACCTCGATTGGTGTTAGAAGGTTGCGTTCCTCCAACGATGGAAAAGGATATTTTCGAGAAGTGATTTTGGAAACGGATGGTCCAACGGTCAAGGCGGTGGAATACGGAGCGATCGAAATTCAATTAGCACAGTTACCTCAGGTGGCGAGGGATGCAGTAGTTGCAGGGAAGATGCCCCTTGGCACCATTCTTAATCAGGGAAGAATTCCTTATTCCTGTTCCTTGCGTGGATTCTTTCGCATCAGTCCAGATGCTTCGATTCGAGAAGCTTTTGGAATGGATCTGCCCGGCACTCTGTATGGCAGGAGCAATCAAATTGTTACCCGTACAAATGAGACGATTGCAAACATCGTGGAAATTTTACCACCCGCTTAGTAAAGCTTACTGGCTTGAGTTTACTCGCATTGGGAATTGGATTATATAACTTATACCCATGATTTCATTAAAGACACAGTACGATGCCATCGTGGTGGGAGCCGGACCTGCTGGTTCGACCACAGGTGCCTTGCTCGCTGAAAAGGGCAGGGATGTATTAATCGTAGAGAAAGAAAAGTTTCCCCGTTACCATGTGGGAGAATCCCTGATGCCCTTTTGTTATTTTCCTCTGGAACGCTTGGGATTGATCGATCAATTAATGGAATCTGGAAATCCACGAAAATATTGTGTCCAATTTGTCAGGGAAGACGGTTTTCTTTCCCAACCCTTTTATTTTTTCCAACACTTTGATCATCCATCCTCCACCACCTGGCAGGTATGGCGGGAAGAGTTTGACCAAATGATCCTAGATAAAGCCCGGGATAATGGAGCTTCCGTCCTTGAACAAACCAAGGCCAATCGCTTGATTAAACAGGGGGATAAAGTTACGGGGATCAAAGCAAGTTCACAAGAATTTGGAGACCTTGAATTAACTGCTCCGGTAGTTATTGATGCATCCGGCAGAGATTGTTTTGCCGCTCACAAAGAAAACTGGATGGTTCGCGATCCGGAACTTAAAAAAGTTGCCCTCTGGACCTATTATAAAAATGCCAAGAGAGACCCCGGATTAGACGAAGGGGCAACCACCGTGGCCTATCTGCCAGGCAAGGGCTGGTTTTGGTATATTCCATTAAGTGGAGATATGGTAAGCGTGGGAATCGTAGCTGAGCGGGATTACTTATTTAACGGTTCAACCAAGGACCATGCAGAAATTTTCCAGCGTGAAATCAAAAACAATGCATGGATTGAAGAACATTTACAGGGTGCGGAACAGACAGGTGAATATCGCATAACTGGAGAATATTCTTATCGTAATAAATATTGTTCAATGGATGGATTGGTTCTCGCTGGAGATGCCCTTGGTTTTCTTGATCCCGTTTTTTCCTCTGGAGTATTTCTCGCATTAAAAAGCGGAACGATGCTTGCCGATGAAGTAGATGCCGCCCTTTCTGCTGGTCCAGTAAATGCACAATCTTTCGAGCAATATGGTAAGCGTATGCAGTCCTCGATCGAGACGATGAGAAAAATCGTGTATGCATTTTATGATCCCCAATTTAGTTTTGGAGATTTGGTCAAGCGTGGAGATCATTTACGCTCTTCTCTAACCGATTGCTTGATTGGCAATGTGGATGATCAAGACTTTAAGGAACTTTTCGATTCAATGTCTGACCTTGCCCACCTGCCTGAACCGGTGGAGCACGGATTGGCCAAGGCCTCCGGGTGAGGATCGCTTTCCTTACGCCCGGTACGGGCAATTATTACTGCGGTGTATGCATGCGGGA
>JABBBW010000199.1 GCA_018607205.1 Opitutales bacterium
CTTGATTCCCTCGTCCATGGGCATGTGGTCGGGCCGTCCATGGTTTGCTTGCTCAATCAACCGGTCTAACTCCCCGCTCAATCGGGCAATTAATTCTTCCCGCCCACCCGAGGCGATCAGGTTGGTGGATTCCCTGGGGTCGTTTTGCAAATCATAGAGCTCTGCCATGTGCCGGTCGGGCGATCCATCCCCATGGGGGTAGCGGATGTATTTCCACCGGTCGGTGCGCAAAGCCCGCACATTGGGGGTGTAGGGAAACTGCTTTTCATAATTGTACTCGTAGTACCAGCTCGTCCGCCAGTCCTCATCTCCCGAGCTTACCAATTTCTTCCACGACTTTCCCTGGGTCTTGGGCAGGGCAGGGGCCTGGCAAATTTCCAGAATAGTGGAGGCAAAATCCAGGGTCAGGGTCTGGGCATCCACCACCTTGCCCGCCTCGATCAGAGCTGGGTAGCGCACCACCAGTGGAATGTGCAGGGATGGATCATGCCCGGTGCGCTTGTCCACCATCCCATGCTCTCCCTCCAATAGCCCATTATCACTGGTGAAAATAAACAGGGTATTGTCGAGCTTGCCTGCCACTTTTAGGTAGTCGTATATCCTGCCCACCGAATCATCCACCGACAGAATCGTTCCCCAGTACGCCCGGACCATCCGTTCAAAGTCGAGCATCGCCCGGGCGGAACGGTCCGGGAATTTCTTGCGCCAGTCAAACAAGGGCCCATAAATCCCGTGCCAGGTATTGAGGCGCTGCTTGATCCACACCGGCTTGTCCTCCAGGGAAAATGCAGATGCAGGGTAGGGCACACGCACCCCGTCAAAGGTGTTTTCATACTTCGGTTCGGGGAAGTAAAAACTGTGGGGTGCCTTGTGCCCAAGCATCAATAAAAACGGGGCATCCTCTTCTTCACGCTCCGCCATCCAGTCAATCGCCATATCCGTGACCACGGTAGTGTAGTAACCGGGCACCACCTCTCTTTTCCCATTGTTCACCCGAAACTCGGTATCAAAGTATTTTCCCTGCCCCCGGTGGGTTACAAAGTGGTCAAAGCCCGGGCGCATACTGTCGTCCTCCTCGCCCATGTGCCACTTTCCAATGTATGCGGTTGCGTATCCCTCTGCTTGCAACTGGCGGGGAAAGGTGGGCAGGTCTCTTGGATAATCGGTAAAATTATTGACCACCCCATGGGCATGGGCATAGAGCCCACCCAAGATGGATGCCCGGCTGGGCGAGCAAAGCGAAGTGGTGCAGAAATGGTTGCGGAACAACGCTCCCTCCTCCGCCAACCGGTCAATCTGTGGTGTCTTCAGGTGCGGGTGCTCCATACAACTGAGAGCATCTCCCCGCTGGTCATCGGTGAGGATGAAGACTACATTTGGCCGGTTCGCCTGAACCAGGGCTGGGCTGAATACAATGCCCAAAAAAAAGAGGGCAGTGTGAAGAAAGAAAGAAACGGAGCGTTTATTCATTTTAATTAAGTAATCAAAGGTGTATGCAAGAGGGAAGGTTTAAGTAATGGTGAAGAGAAAAGATTTAAGTTTGAAATAAATCCAAGCAAGTAACATTTCACTCTTCACTCAGTCTAGTCGTTAGGAGGATGTAACTTTAGTGACCGAATCGGCAATTCACTACATGCAACGGACACATCCAGGCAATGCGGCTCGGTATCTGTGAAATTGTGGATCGCCACCCCCCAAGGGGCTCGCGATGACAAGGTTGGCGTTTTCATCATTAAGGAAATGAAGTGATAACCAGTAAGTTTGAGGAAAGGAGTGTGATCTGATAAAAAAAGAAGATTTGCCCGATTGTGGATAATGAACAAGTGTATCTTTTTTTCAATTTTGCCCCCCTATTCAGTATCAGTTTTATGAAAAAGCCAATCTCTCTGTTTATTCTTGGATGCCTAGCTCCCTGCCTATCTTTTGCCGAAAAAGGAGTGGGACAGCCCAATGTGGTGCTTATTTTAGTGGATGACCTGGGCTGGCAGGATGTGGGGAGCTACGATATCGATGATCCCACCCCGATGGAGACCCCAAATATCGATGCCCTGGCGAAAAAAGGGGTATTATTCAGGCAGGGGTACTCTCCGGCTCCCACCTGTGCCCCCACCCGGTGTGCGATGATGAGCGGGCGCCATGCAGCCGCCCTCCAAAAGACCCATGTGGTGGGAGGAAATCCGACCACCCCGTACAATAAGACAGCCCATCCAATCATGGACCCATGGTACAGTGGCCGGTTGGAGGTGGAGGAAGTGATCATCCCCGAGGCTCTCAAGGAAAATGGATATGTTTCCGGCCACATTGGCAAGTGGCACATGTCCCTTGACCACCACAGCTACCCGCAACCGATGGATCAAGGGTTTGATTTTACCAAGGCCCATCTAGGGGAGAGTGCCAAGATGAAACCGCACCGTCTCACCGGGTTTGCTACTTCCGCCAAAGAAGATCCTTATCAGTTGGACACCGAGGGTTTTCCCAAGGACCAACCGACCTTGGATGCGATCGAATTTATGGAGCAATCCAAGGCCCAACCCTTCTTTCTCTACTATGCCGCCTGGCTCGTGCATACGCCCATCCATAGCCGGAGCAAGGAACTGCTGGAAAAATACTGCAAGAAACTAGGTGTGGATATGCCCACTGATCCTGATGGTTGGGCTACCCAAGGGCAGACCAACCCATACTACTGTGCGATGGTGGAAATGCTCGACCACTATGTTGGCATGCTCGTGAAGTACCTCGAAAAAACCGAGGATCCGCGCAACCCGGGCAAAAAGTTAATCGATAACACCTATATCCTCTTTACCTCCGACAATGGAGGAATGGAGAAAGTACCTGGAGAAATTATTACCGATAATTATCCGCTCGACCGCGGAAAGATCAATGCCCGGGAGGGCGGGGTGCGGGTGCCTTTCATTATCACAGGTCCGGGCATTATTGCAGGACAGGAGAGCGAAGTGATGGTCAACGGGCTGGATTTTTATCCCACCATCCTCAGCTGGACAGGTACCAACAGGCCCAAAGGGCAGAAACTGGACGGTGCCGATCTATCCAACCTGCTTTCTACAGACCCGACCGATCATACCCTGGTGAAGAACCGACAGGGTGAGCCACGCACTACCATGATGTGGCACTTTCCACACGGGGTGGCTCAGCAATCCACCCTCCGGGTAGACGGGTGGAAATTGATTCACAACTGGATGCCAGGTCGGCCCAAGTTCGAGCTCTTTGAGTTGTACAAAAATTATCCCGGTACGAGCGATCGGGCAGACATTGAGGAGGCAAAGAATTTGGCATCCAGGATGCCCGGAAAAGTAAAGGAGATGAGCAAGGAGCTGTTCCGTCGGTTGGAGGGGATGAACGCATCCTATCCCTTTCTAAATCCCAACTACAAGGGTGGCCTACCCAATAAGGAGAAGGTGTGTGAACCAATCGCAGACTCCCTAAAAGCCAAAAAGGGTAATCAGGTATCTCTCGCCTTTAAGGAAAAAGGGGCCAAGGTGACCCGAGGGCAACTGATGTACACCACCAGTGGCAAGGATAAGCGGGAGGAGTGGTACCGGGCTCCTGCCCAAATCAAAGGCGGTCGGATTCATGCCAAGTTACCCAAGGGCACGACCCATTATTTCTTCAACTTAATCGATGAAAACAATTTCCTCGTATCCTATCCAGAACCGGTCGATATGTTGACCGCTGGTGCTCGCAAGCCCAAGGGTGCCTATTCTTGGGAAGCCTTGGAGGCGAACTAACCTTCCTTATTTGCGGGAACTTTATAACCCCACTAAGAAAAACATCTCAGCCCGCTGAGTGGGTGCGGATGGTCAGGTTTTTAAAGATGGTTGCGTGTTGTTCTTTCGGCTGAGCCAAGACTTGCTCGAATGCCTCGATCAGGTGGGACTGTAGATCAATCAAGCGACGGGCGGAAAAACTCTTTACCAATCCAATCAACCTTCCTAAAAACCATGGGTTTTGAGAGAATAAATTAAGGGTCGTTTTTTCACTCGGATCGTCAAAGTGTTTCGCATGCTTGGCTGCAAGTCTTTCCAATAAAGACTTGCTCATGCGCTCGTTTGGATTGAATTCCCCACCGTCGGCTAAGACTCGAAGTTGAATAAGTAGACGGTTTCGGTTTTGCAAAGTGGCAAGTAAGGGGCGGGCATCTTTACCCTGGAAGAAATGACGATCGATGGCCTCGAGAGCCCAATCCAATTGCCCGGAAAAAAAAGCTTCGGATGCTTCAAAAAAGTCACCCTCTCCAAAATCGGGCACCAGATCGATAATCATTTGTTCAGTAATTTCTCCACCTTCTTTTCCGATGTAGGATCCAAGCTTACGGGTTTCTTCTACCCCAAGTCTGGGGTGGGACCCAATCTTCCCCGCCAAATATTCGAGAGCACCCGTGCCGAATGATACACCCAATTCCTTAGCCGTATCTCCAACGATGCGGCGAAAGGCATGGTCTTCCTTTTCACTTTTGGATAAATCTTGGAAATCCGAATGTTTTTGTAACCACTTAACAAATGCATGGCCTCGATGAACGGGGCAGGCAGATAGAAGGAGTTTGGAATCTCCTAAGTTTTGGAGAAACCCCTTTGTGTTCTCCAAAGCGTTTTTGGCACCCTGAGAACCTCCCGTTTTTGATTGGTTAATAAAATTTACTTCGTTAATCCAGACAAGTTTTCCACCTCCAAATAAAGAAAGAGTAGTGGTGGCGGCTTTGGCTTCGGTTAGAAGTCGTTCGACATCATCGACCCGATCGGCTCGACCATCTATAATCTCACGGGACAAATCGTCCGGGAAATCTTTAGACCATTCATCAAAGACCTCCTTGGCTCTTTGCCGAACTAAGTAATCATCGTCGCCAATAATGACACAAAGTGAGCTTGTGGACATGATGATTTAGGGGAGAAAAAGGATAGGGGAAAAAAATTGAGACTTTGGCGGTTGAACGTTTACAGTTCGATATTTCCCACTTCAGCTGCGGCAAATACTTCCTCGATCTTATATTTACGCAATTTTCTTCTCATCCAATCTAAGGCAGCTGAAGTAGCTCGGCGTCGATTGGAAGCTCTGTCGCCTCTTAAATTGATTTTTTTTGTCCAAACTCCCAGCGGAGATGCATACCCAAGGTAAATTGATCCAATGGGCATAATTTTCGTACCTCCAGTTGGCCCGGCAACTCCAGTTATGCTAAGTCCATAATCGGTCCCAAATTTTTCACAAGCCGAGGTTGCCATGGCAATGGCGATTTCTTCGCTGACTGCACCGTGCTGTTCAAGCATAATTTCCGGAATCTCTAGAATTTGTACCTTTGCGTCATTGTGGTAGCAAACCGCTCCACCATGAAAAACTTTTGAGATACCAGAAATTTCCGTAAAACTGGCTGAGAGCAATCCACCGGTACAAGACTCTGCAACTGCCAGAGTTTGGTTTAGAGATCGCAGTTCACGAAATATAACCTCTGCCAATGAACGATCGCCAAAGCAGACAAAATCATCCCCTATTTCTTCTCGACATTGATCGCCGATCTTAGTGAGTTTTTCCTCATCAAGGATATCAGAATCCAATGAGCTTAGCCTTAAGTCGACAAGGCCGGCGTGGGCACAGTAACCGATAACAATTCCAGGGATGTCTGCCAATATCGGCCCAACTTTTTCTGCGAGATCGGATTCTCCAATTCCAGCTGTTCGCAGTTGTAAATAACAATCGATCTCGGGAAGAACTCCAGCAGTTTGTAGCCTGGGAATAACCTGTTCCTCAAACATTGGGTGCATTTCACGGGCAGGCCCCGGAAGCATTACTAGAATTTTACCCTCCTTTTGTAGAAAAAGTCCGGGTGCTGTTCCGTATGGATTTCTTAGAATCTCCGCATTTTTAGGACGGTGGCACTGCCGAAGGTTAATTTCAGGCATTTTTCTTTCCAATTGCTGAAAACGCTGGCGAATCGCTTGTTCGATTTCGGCATCGTAAATTAGTTCTTCTTCAAGAGCTTCAGCAATAGATTCTCGGGTCAGGTCATCTGTTGTCGGACCCAAGCCTCCTGTTGTAATAACTAGGTCAGAACGTTTCCAGGCTTCGGAAAAAAAGTCTTTGATATCATTTGGATTATCCCGAATGACTAAATTTGCTGCGGGTTCAATACCGTGATGAGCTAGTTGAGTGCCTAGGTAGGTGAGATGAGAATTCTCACGAATGCCCAACAGGAGTTCGTCTCCCAATGTAATGGTTTCAACGCGAATGGTGGAGCTCATGTCAAATAGAAGCGTTTAAGTTTGGGGACGCAGGGTATGGATGTAGTCTTGCAAAGTCCTAAGGTACGATGGATTCTTAATATTGCCAATGCAAAATGAGAGAAATGAACTTAGCAAGATCGTAAGATCCTTGCCCCAATCCTCGGGTGTTTACCTAATGAAGGATCGTTTGGGTCAAGTTATCTATGTGGGGAAGGCGAAGAATTTAAAGCGTCGGGTGTCGAGTTATTTTCAAGGTTCCCGTAGGTTTATTCGGGCACAGCCCAAAATTGCAGCAATGGTCGAGATGGTTCGGGAGATATCAGTTCATCAAACTCGAAACGAGACCGAAGCTCTATTATTGGAAGGTAAATTGATCAAACAATACAAGCCACGATATAACACCGACTTTACGGATGATAAACAGTTTCTGCTCGTACAAGTGGATCTCCATAACAAGCTTCCGCGCTTTCGTTTGTGTCGAAATCGAAAGGAGGATGGTTCCCATTATTACGGGCCTTTTGCCCAGGCCGGAATGCTTCGTTCAACCTTGGCCGAAATGCGCAAAAGGTTTGGTATTCTTTTAGCCGACGCCAAACCGGAAGTTCTTTCAGGCGATCGAGTACGATTGTACCATGATGCAAGGGCAGAGATTTTTGCTGGACATAATGAAACCACTCTTGATGAATATCGGGAGCGAGTGGATCGGGCTTGTTCATTCCTTGAGGGTAGAACAAAAGAACTACTTAAAGAATTACGCGAAGAGATGACCAAGTGTGCAGAGGCAATGGATTTTGAAAGAGCTGCTCATCTGCGAGACCTTAGCGAAGCTTTGGCTAAGACCATACGCAAAACTCGTAGATTTGTTAGGCATTGGCCTAGGGGAGATGAATTAGAGCAGGAAGGAATCAAATCTCTCGGGGATGTTTTGGCCCTGCCTAATCTTCCCGCGGTTATTGAATGCTTTGATGTCTCCCATGTATCTGGTACTTTTGTGGTCGCCTCGATGGTTCGTTTTATAAACGGCAAGCCAGATCGTAGGAGTTATCGTAGGTTCAAGGTGCGTGGAGGCATGGGGAATGATGATTTTGCTTCGATGGAAGAAGTCGTTGGGCGGCGATACGGTAGGTTGCGAGACGAAGGAAAATCGATGCCCGATCTTGTGGTTATCGATGGGGGTGCCGGGCAGGTTGGGGCAGCTTTGTATGCTTTTGATCAGCTTTCAGTAGTGATTCCACCCCTGATCGGGTTGGCAAAGAAAGAAGAAACCATTGTTTTTGCTGATGATCGGGGAGAATTAAAATTACCGCACAGAGACCCTGCTCTTCGATTGCTCCAGCGTTTGAGAGACGAGGCTCATCGATTTGCTAATCAATTCAATGCGGATTTACGCAGCAAGAAAATTCGGGAGTCCATTTTAGATGATTTTTCGGGCTTAGGTAAAATTAAGCGTGCCGCGTTGCTTCAGCATTTCGGTTCATTGGATGCATTAAAACGAGCAAAAATTGAGGAATTGAGAGCGGTAGAAGGAATTGGCCCTAAACTAGCCGAACGACTTCATCGTTTTCTTCATCGTAAACCCAATTAAATGTCATTGCGGACAGATTCATTTACAAGATGTTCTTTTGAGCTTTCCTATTAGTGAGATGTCAACAAGCTAGGAATTTTTTTGCATGAAAAAGAGGGTATCAAAACTAAAGCTATTTTTGTGGGTTACTTTAATCCTATCTGGTTCTTTGGTCTTCGTATTGACGAGTCTGCCAAGCTTTTTAGAAAGTGGTATTCGCAAATTTGCCCGTGATTCCGGAATTAACCTTCATTCAATAATTATTGATGAAATTACTCCTTGGAGTTCTCGGGTTTCAGGGCTAGGTTCTGATTTTCAAGAAGGGAAATTTTCCCTACAGCAGCTTGATCTGCGTTATGACCCTACCCAACTGGCACAAGGACAATTGCGGGCAGTTTCCTTAACCTCACCTCTCTTAGAAATCGATATTGACGCCACCCTTGAGAGACTCGAGGGAATTGAAAACGCCAACACAGATTCAAAGATTCAAGCAGACGAACTTCTGAGCAATCCACCGGTCCAACATTTACGATTTCGGGATCTTGAACTTTCTTTTAATCGCGTCGATACAATTGCCCGATCGCAATGGGATATTGAGGGAGATTTCCATCCCGGGTTAGCTCAGTTGAGACTAGATGGAAACCTTACAGGCTTACCATGGCAGGGAGATTTGACCTTGGTACAAGAAGGGAGTGACCTTTTTCTCGGTGCATCTTTGCAATTCTCTGACCTCTCGAAAATATTAAACTCGGTGAAAACTGTCTCGGAACTTTTTGATGATGAAAATTCTGTAAATTTCGAAAAGTGGTTGGAAATCGAACAGGGTGTGGCCAGAGCAAGGTGGACTGGTCGTCTTGAAAATGATGGAATTATGGATCAGTTTATCGAATTAAATGCTACCGAACTTGTTTGTAGGGCGATGGGGCTAACTTTCCAGATTCCGCAAGCCATTCTTTTTGTCACTCCTCATATTTCAGGAAGAACCGAAGCAAATTTTTATGCCAATTTAAATTGGGGAGAGAATTTAGAGGTCCGGGGCTTAAAACTTGCCGGTTCCCTAGTGGACGGCCAACCTAATTTAAATGTAAGAGTTCAGAGACTACGCACACAGGGCGTCTTGCCCCAGGCTGAGTTGTTTGGGTTAGTGGTTGATGGAATTGAGTTTGCTGAGAATGAAATGGGAGAGTTTTTAGGAGTGCGTAAAGCCTCCCTTCGGTTTTCCTCTCTTCATTTAGAGGAAGGAATGTACAACTTATACGATGGTGAAATTGATATCGAATGGTTGGGAGAAGATCGTTTCCAAATCGAATTACGGAAGGGCAATGGATCTGTGCCCACCCTTGGACTGAACCTCCAAGGTATGCGATTCTCCGGAGAAATTGCCCTTGACTCACTACCTAGATTATCAGCCGAACAGAGGTTTTCAGTCGATGAAATATTTTTAGGCGAAGACCAAAAAATTGATGATTTTTCGATCGAGTTTAAATCTGATTCATTGGAACGGTTCGAGCTATCGGAATTAAACATGCTTGTAAATGATTTTCAGTTTTCTCTGAGTCCGGCGAATCTCATTATTGAAATTCCAGAATCCTCTCAAGGTCGCCTCGATCTTTCTTTTCTTGATGCTGAGCTGAAATTTGACGATTTTTCAGGTCTTGCCCTAAAAAAAATTCAGGGAAATATCAAATTTAACAGCCTAGACCCCTTGGATACCAATGGGTCTCAAAGCGTAAGGTTCGACCTTCATGCAGGAGAACAAGTTCTGGAGAGTGGACAGATTAAGTTTGAGGTCTTACCCAACGGTGAACAAGTCATAAAAGAATTAGAAATTCATGCTTTTGGAGGAACTTTAGCTTTGGAAGAAACTAAATTAATTGAAGGGTTTGAAGATTTCGAACTGAAGGTATTGGCTAAAGGACTAGATGCTCAACAAATTATTAATTGCTTTGAAGACCTCGATGCACGGATGGAAGGAAATTTGTCCGGCATTCTTACGATTAGAAATGATCCATCTTTGGGTTGGGACTTCTATGGGGGTTCTTTGTCATTGGACTCGTCTGAAAGGGCTAAGTTGTTTTTAAATACCCACGGTATGCTTACCGAAGGACTGGATGATGAGAGTTCGGAGTATAAAAATATGTATCTTTTGGAACGAGCCTTAGAGGATTTAAATCTCAATGGATTAAATATCATGTTCAAACTTCTCGATGCTGGTGAACGAGTAGTGGAGATGAATGTTCGTGGTGAATCTGAAGTTGATGGAAAAGACATAAGTGTTGAGTACAGGCCAAAAATTATGGGTGGTCTGGATGCTTTATTACAACAAGCAGATTTGTCGAAATGGGGGGTGGAACCCTAAATCTTTTTGTTTTTTATTTAAAAATCTTCATTGCCCGAAACCTTAAGATTGAGTTACAAACTAATCGTGAACCATATGATTCGACTAACATCCGTTGCTGTTTTTCTCTTCCTGTTTTCCTGCACAGTTGTCAAAACTCAGCACCACATTACCTTGGATCACAACATAACCATCAAGATCGAGAAGGAAGTGAATAGTTTTCTTGACGATTTGTATGAAGAAGAATCCTCAAACTAGGTATCCTGTTGATATGAAGACTGCCATTTTCCCGCTTTTACTAACCTTTCTACTCCTTGCCCCCTCTTTATGGGGAGATTTTTCAGGCCGTATGAAGTCCCGTCTTTCCGATGTGGTTGCCCAAAAGGATGCCGGTACTATTGGTGAGGGTATGGATGGGTTTCTCCACTCGAGGAATTCTTCTGATTCAGCAGTGATCGCCCTAATTAAAGCTGAAAATAAAGATCGTCGGGAATTATTTAAAGCCCTAGCCGCCAAGACTGGTGGAGATTCCACTGCTGTTGCTAAAAAGTTTTTTGAAGGTATTGCTACCAAGGCGAAGGCTGGACATTGGTTTAAAAAGGCATCTGGTAAATGGATCCAAAAGTAGGCTGATCTTGCTGGCTCAAATTTCTTGTTTATTTTTCTGCTTAATTGGAATTTCATCCTGTTCTTTTAACAGGACTGCAAATATTGATTCCGATCATCCGTCCAAGGCGGATGGTTTTTCTCATAACTCATTTGTTGAAATTATTCAGCAAACTGAAGAAAACCAACGGAAGAAAAAATCTTTGATTCTTGAATCTGAGTGGTTGAAATTGCGCTTACAAGTAGTGGAAGCAGAAAAATATGCCTGCTCGGCCCGATCTGCAGAACTTGAATTGGCTTCAGAAATGGCCCGCTTTGGATCTCTCGATCAGAAATTTTCGGGTGAAGGATTTATTGGAGAAAATCAACGGACCCACTGGAATGCTCAACTGGAATCGAAGCGCTCCTCAACTATTACCGCAGAAGCTCGGGCAAATTTGTTAAGGCGCGATCTTTTTGATCTTAGGCAAAAAATAGTCGATTTGGGTTATCAGGTTCCCGAAGGGCCTGTGGTTGAGTAGACCCTTGGGCTTGGGAGCCCATTTATGTTGGATTTTCATTGTCCAATTCATAGAGTTTCGCAAGGATTGTAAAACATGGAGGATGTGGTAAATCAGATAATGGCAAATCCGTTGTTTAGCTTGGTGTTAGCCTTGCTTGCCTTTCTTTTGATTTTTTTAATCCTGAAGAGTTTGTTCAGAATTGCCCTTTTCTTGGTGGCTGTGTTTGTACTTTATGCAGGGTATATTCACTTCTTTCAGGAAAAATATCCACTACCTGAAATTGAAATCGATCCGAACACCCTTAGCGAATGGTCTGAAAAGTTGACTGAGTTTATTCCCCTGGATTCCAACTTTACTAGGTCTGCCCCAGAAGAATGAATGATGGATTTATTTTCTAAGTTCTCTTAGGTTCGTGAAAATTCCCTGGCCTCTCTTTCTTGCCTGGAAACAATTGTTTCCTACCCAGCGCAAGGTCTCCTTTTTTTCACTTCTGGCAATAATTGGAGTAGCTCTAGGAGTAAATGTTATGATCGTGGTGGTTGCTTTTATGAAGGGCTTTCAGCATAAGTTTCGAGAAGATATTATTGATGCACAGGGGCATGCCCGAGCAATCCCGTTAAGTCGAACCCGCGAGTGGCCACAACTGCAGCAAGAATTGTTAAATAATTCCGAAGTCTTAGCTGTCTCTCCTTACCTTCAGGGCCCTTTGCTGGTGCAAAAAGGGGATTATCACTCCGTTCCCCTATCCATTGGTATTGATCTTTCATCAGGAACCTCTGTCTTACCCTTGGACGAGTTTCTCAAAAATGGACAAATGAGAATGGAAGCTCATGATGCGGTTGATGTAACTCCTTTCCCCCAGAGCAAAAGCATGGAAGATGATGTTGTCTTTGTTAGCCAGTATGTCGCCAATCGATTGGGCGTACGTCCAGGGGCAATCCTGCGTATGGGCAAATCCAAGGATTTAAAGGACGAACTCGTGGGCGTACGGGTTTTGGAACTTGGGTCAGAGGTTCCCTCTGCCGAGTGGAAATTGCAATACTTGGGCGGCGAAGAATGGCGCCTGAAATCTAAAGGTCTTGAGTTTGACGCAAAGATGCGGGCGAATAATGGCAGACTTTATGCGGGGCCTGGCACTCCGGCATTTGAAGTACTAAACGATAGAATAAAGCTAGAAATTGGGGCAGAGTCGACTTACCAGACCTTCCGCTCTTCTACGATTGAAGTTTTTTCTCCGGTTATGATCAAGCGTGCCCAAGCCAACGAAATGGTTCCTCCAAAAGAGGTAAGGATTGGTGGGATTTTTGAAGTGCCCTGGCAGGGTTTCCACGCCGAGGCAATGATCGGTTCCTATCGGTTGTTAGAAGACGTTCGGGATGCTACTGGTTTATGTGACGGTATGTTTTTAAAATTTTCCCCACAAATTTCTAACCATGAAGAAACGCTACATGGTTTTTGTGAAGAATTACAACTTCCACGATCAGTAAATTGGGCTTTTGTTCCCTGGTTTGTTGAGAATGCCTGGTTCTTTGACCTCTTGAAATTCGAAGAATATTTAATGATTTTAATTATGGTCCCCATCGGGTTAGTGGCTGCATTTGCTATTGCCATTGCTCTGATGACCACTGTACTCCGCAAAATTCGTGAGATTGGACTGTTGGTGGCTATGGGGGGTGCACGCGGATCGGTGGGATCGATCTTTTGTCTCCAAGGATTTCTTATCGGTTTGCTTGGTGCGATTGCTGGGTGCGGTTTGGCTCTGCTCTTTATTCGCTACAGGGATTCTATCATGTCTTTCATTGTGGTGCGTATCGCTGGGGACGAAGGCAAAAGCGGAGTCGCTCAGTTTTATGATTTTTATAGCCTCAGCGTGCCTTATCCCTGGGAGTCTTCAGAGAGTGCTTCAACTTTTCTTACTTTTGCTCTCTTTGCCATCCTCGTATCTACCCTAGCCGGATTGGTCCCCGCCTGGCGAGCCTCTCGCATGAACCCGGCAGACGCCTTGCGAAATGAATAGTTCATTGGTGCTACAGGCAAAGAATTTATCAAAGACCTTTAGCTTAGGGGCAGAGGATTTGTATGTACTGAAAGAGATCGATCTTGCTTTGCCCCGTTCTTCTTCCCTTAGCATAAGGGGAGAATCTGGTTGTGGTAAAACTACTCTGCTCAACTTGCTTGCCCGTATTGAACAGGCAGATCGTGGAGAATTAACTTGGAACCACCGTTTGATGCGGTGCGACCGACCAGCAACCCGCGAAGAAGTGGCCCAGCGTGCTTCCTTCCTTGGTGTGGTCTACCAAGCATATTACCTTGTTCCTGAACTCGATGTGCTGGAAAATGTTACTTTGCCTGCCAGAATAACTGGAAGGTTTGACCCCTCTATCGAAGACCGTGCACGTTTCCTGCTCGAACAAATGGGCGTAGGAAATAAATCATCTCAAATTCCGGGGAAATTGTCGGGAGGAGAAAGGCAACGAGTAGCCATTGCCCGTGCCTTGATTAACCGGCCTGAGGTATTACTTGCTGATGAACCAACCGGTAACCTTGATGAACGTACAGGAGAAGAAGTGATGGATCTTTTGCTCCATGCTTGTTCAGAAGAGGGTGCCTCTCTCATTCTCGTTACTCACAACCTTGCATTTGCTCAAGCTACGGACCGGCAAACCTTTTTATCCGGCGGACAATTGAACGAGGTTTGACCCGTCCATAATCTTTCCTCATGAACGAACCTATGCCATCACCCCTGAAATGCGGAGTTGCCGGAGTCGGCTACCTTGGTAAACACCATGCCCGTTTGTATAACGCCCTTGAGGGTGCACAATTGGTCGGTATTTTCGAGCCCAACGATGAGGCGGCCAATGCGGTCTGTGCCGATTATGGATGCCCAAGGTATTCAAGTCTTGAAGAGCTTGGTGCAGCCTGTGAAGCAGTGAGCGTGGTCTGCCCGACCGACCGACATGCCGAGGTTGCCCATACTTTAATTGACCACGGTTGTCACCTTCTGGTGGAAAAACCCCTCTGTGTATCTTCGGAAGAGGCGGAATCTATTCTCAAAAGAGCAAATGCAGCCAAGGTGCTCGTTCAGGTTGGTCATATCGAACACTACAATCCGGTCATGACTTTTCTCGAAGGTGAGGTAGACCAACCCAAGTATTTAACTGTTGAAAGATTGGCTCCTTTCCAACCCCGGGGCACGGAGGTAGGTGTGGTCCTCGATTTAATGATTCATGATGTTGGTATTGCCATGGCACTGGTTGATTCTCCAATCGAACGGATTGATTCTATCGGAGTCCGTGTGCTTTCCCCGACTGAAGACATTGCAAATGCCCGACTTCTTTTTGCCAATGGATGTGTTGCTAATCTTAGTGCCAGTAGGGTGAGTGAAAAAAAGGCCAGGGAAATCCGTGTTTTTCAGGATAGTGGATACCTCTCTCTCGATTTCATGAATCAAAAAGGACACCTTATCAAAAAATCAGGTCCTTCCTTAGAACGTCATGAAGTACCCGTAGAGCAGGGGGAACCTCTTGCCCTTGAACTTGAATCTTTTCTTTCCTGCGTGGTTGAGACCACAACGCCTAAGACTGATGGTAGTTTTGGCAAGTCTGCCCTAGAAGTTGCCCTGACAATTACTCGGCAAATCCAATCCAGTTGGAATTCTTGAGCAAGCCAACCCTATTTCCTTCAGCATCCGGTCCGGTCGACCTGTTGGTGGTCGCGGGAGAAGCATCGGGCGATGAGCATGCAGCTCGGTTGGTTAAAGATTTAAAGAGTAAATATCCGGATCTTCGCATTTCTTCCTTAGGTGGGGAGGAATTAATCAGGGCAGGAGCCGAGCAAGTTTTCTCCTTAGCTAATCATGCGGTTGTCGGATTAATTGAGGTTATCAAAAATTACAGCCTTTTTCGTAACCTTTTTAAACAAACCCTTGACTGGATTGAAGAGGCTCGTCCCCGATGCGTATTACTGGTCGATTACCCGGGGTTTAACCTTCGGCTTGCCCATGCGTTGAAGGAGCGTGGGATTTCCTGCAAGGGTGGGGGATCAACCGTGGTTTTACAGTATGTAAGCCCGCAACTCTGGGCATGGAAGCCAGGTCGCAGGTTCCGTATGGCCGAAATTCTCGACGGATTGGGAATTATTTTTCCTTTTGAAAAGAAGTGCTATGCCGATGTTTCCTTACCGGTCTCTTTTGTTGGCCATCCCTTTGCTCATCCCTCTTATCAAAGTACTGTTTCTTATGACCCCTCGGGCGAACTTCTCTTACTTCCAGGCAGTAGGCTTCAACCGGTTAGTCGTATATTACCTGTCTTTCTTGACGCCTTTGAAGAATTGCTTACCGGGGACAGTGATTTGCAAGGGATAATACCAGTTGCTGGCCCTAACCTTCGTTGTTTGGTCGAATCTTTGGTAAATGAACATGCTGATATCAGGCAAAAAATTCGCATAGTAGATCGTACCGACTCGCTTCCCGCACGTGCCGCTCTTATGAGTTCGGGCACCATGTCTCTTGCATGTGCCTGGGCGGGGGTGCCAGGAGTGATTGGGTATCGGGCACACCCAATTACCTATTGGATTGGAAAGTGCTTGGTAGGCGTGCCCCATTTGGGTATGGCTAACTTGCTATTACCTGAAAATCCACCTAACCCCGAATTTCTTCAGGGCCAGGCTACGGGAAAAATTCTTGCTAGGGAAATGATTCCTTTATTGAACGATCCCGACGCGTCTGGAAAACAAGCGACCAAGACGGCTAATCAATTGCACAAATTGCTCGCTCAGCCAGAAAGTCGTGGTGCGGTCGATTGGTTGGTTCAGGAAGGCAAACTCGGCTGAGCTCGCATTTGTTCCCATAGACGCAAGGCCCGTTTGGAAAGTGCAGTCCGGCAACGCTCAACTTCTGTCAACCGGGATTGCAAGTTCTCATTGGCGATCGCAGATACATCGTCCATGTTGTATAAGTATACATTCTCCACTGTAGACGCGGCTTCCTCGACATTGCGGGGTACAGATGCATCGATCACAAAGAGTGGTTTGGACGGGCGTTTTTTCATCGCAACTTCTACCTGCTTGTGGGTGAGTAAAGCTTTTGCACTGGCAGTGGAAGCCAACACCACATCAAAAAGATGCAAAGAATCATGAAGTTTTGAATAGGCCAGAGTAAAGCCATCAAATTTTTGAGCCAATTCATCCGGTTTCCTTCGACTAAGGGGGCACCAGTCAAAGGTTCGACCAGTCACTGTAATTGCTTCTGAACCACGCGATTTAAAAGCTTCCAAGGCACCTTCTGCCACTTCTCCTGCTCCGACTACCAATACTCGACATTGACCCACTTGGCCAAAAATCCGCCGGGCTAATTCGCAAAGTACATTGCCCAAATTCACTTGCCCACGGGATATTCCTGTGTTGGTACGGGCCCATTTGGCAGCCTGAAAACTTTTTTGAAACAATCGATTGAGTACCTTACCTGTAAAGGCTCGTTCAGATGCATCATCGTAGGCCTTTTTTAATTGGCCAAGAATTTCCGTTTCTCCAACCATTTGAGAATCAATTCCAGATGCTACTTCGAACAAATGGCGAACCACTTCTGGCCCAGCCCGACGATAGGTCTTTTGAATCATAAATTCGGGATCCAAATCTCGAAATTCAGCCAGGTAATTTGATACTACTTCGATCTTTAAATTATCCTCAGCTGCACCGTAAATCTCTGTACGATTACAGGTGTTTAACACAAGGCATTCTTTTAAACCGTCCAATTCTTGTAAGCCCCGATAGAAGGAATCGATCGAGTCGCTAGGCAGGGCAATGCTTTCCCGCTCGTTCAAATTGGCAACTTGATGAGAGGTTCCAAGCAGGAACAGTGAACTGTCGGGCGAGGGAGTCATCTAAGGTTAAGTGCCAAGGGTTGGAGGGGAAGGGCATGAAACGCCTGTTTTTTCTGTTTCGAACTGACCAGGGAGAGAGAGAGAAGGGCAATGGCAAACAGAGCGATTGTCCACTTGGCAAAACGCGAGCCATAGAGTCGATTACTCATGCGCATGCCGAGTAAGACAAGGTATCCGATCCATAATGCTGAGGTAACAGCTAACTTTGTCTGGCTGACAAATTCTGGATGGCGGGTCCAATGCATGGTACCGACCACCATCGATAAACTAAGAAAGGTTACCCCTACGGCAAGTAGTCTAAATGCGGCCACTTCCAACTCTTGAATGGGAGGAAGGAAGGGCCCTAGAAATCCCGGTTTTCGGGAGAGCAGAGTTTGACGTTGGGAGAGATACATAATACTCACCACTGCAAGCAGGCAAAATAAACCGTAACTAAAAATGGCCAGAGATGCGTGCAGTTCGATCCAAGGATCCTGAAACAAGCGGGTATATCCTTCGGCTTTCCAGTACGGAGCGTCCCAATCTTTCAGACCAAGAGAGAGTGAACCTAGCAATAAAGAAGCTCCCGCACAAAATGTACCCAGTAGATTCAGTTGCCAAACTAAACGAAGGAGTAAAAAAGCAAGAATGAGTGACCAAAGGATAAACTGGGTACGTTCTAAACCATTCCCCAAGGGGCATCCATGAACTTCTATTCCCCGCAAATAGAGTGCACGTGTTTGAAGGAAAAAACCAATAACGATTAAAATGAAAGGGCACTCTTGTAATCCATAGGGAAATGAATGCCTAGTTTTGACCATGCCAAGAACAAAGGATATGCCAAAACAAAATGTGGCAATCCATAGGAGGCTGGTTACATCGTTTAAATTCATGGATAGGTTTAACTAATCATTTATCTCAACATACAAATATGGCTAAAATTTACTCCCTTGGCAAATGCACATCTTCAATATTCGCTAAGCGTTGTGAGGGTGGACTTGGGTGTTCAACTGTGAATACGCCAATACATTTAACCGTGGCTCTCTCACTACTTTGAAACGAATACAATAAACCACTACAGTCGGGGTTTGGGAAAGTTGTATGCACCTTTTCAATAAGGCTATGTTTTAGGCGATCAGCTCACCGCAAGGTTAGTTTAGATCAATTGGAGTACGGGCTCACGCCGTTGCGTGTACCGGGGTGGAGCCAAAATACTTACGCATCGATGCACAATCAGTCCCTTCACAGTTTACACAGCAAGGTCGTATCGAAGATTTGTAGTCAGCGTTTATGTGCTCGATTAAAAGCTGGGCGCATAAATCGATAAACTTCTCTTCCATATTAAAACAATCAACTCTTGCAAAATGATCAACCACTTCATCGGCATAACCTCTAAATTCAATATCAATTTCATCAAGTGTTTCAATGTGGTCGGTGGTGAAGGCTATCGGTACCATAAGGATAGCTTTCTGTTTCGTTTCTGCGATTACATGGGGAGTAGATGGAGTGAGCCATTTGGTTCTTTGTGGCCCAACTTTACTTTGCCATGCCAAGGCGCCCTCGTGACGCATGCCGGTTTCCTGTAAAATTTTTTCGATTCTATTTACGGACCCTTGGATTTCCTCATTATATTTATCCCCTTTCTCGAGGCAGTAGGATTCGGGAAGGCTGTGAGCAGAATAGATGATGCGAATATCTTCATCTTTTAAACCATGCTCTTTTTTCATTTCCTCAAACTTTCTTTGGATAAGCATCGCCCAAAGTTGTGAGTAATCAGTACGGTCCCACCACTGATCAATGACGGATATTTTACTTTTATAGTCGAACTTATTTTGGTTGTCTAACCATCGATAGGCATCGCAAAAAGAGGAACCACTGGTGCAGCAACTATGTTGGGGATACTGGGAAAAAAGAATTATTTTTTCAGCTTCTTTATATTGCTGAATCATTTCCCCGGTTCTAGGAGAGCAATAACGAAACCCGGATACACAAACATGGGGTGCCGATTCTGGGTTAAGTTGATCGAGCTTATTTGCGATCCCTTCACACTGGCTTTCCATAATGGCCTTGGTTGGAGAATATTGCCCGATTTCTTCATAGCGCTCTTGAATTTTAGGCGTTCTTCGCCAAGCAATGAATCGCCCGAGGATTTTTTGAAATGGTAACTTTAAAAGTTCTCGGTCTTGGAAAAGTTCTTTGAGATAGGGGTGAATTTCCTCTTTATTTTGAGGGCCACCCATATTGAGAAGGACGACAAGAGTTTTAGCTGGGTTATCTGATTTTTTAGAATTCATGGTGATAATTAAAATCTAAGTACAAATAACATTTATAAGTTTATTTTGAGGGAGGCAATCTTTCCAAATGAAATGACTGAGAAAAATTAAGCAATATCAGCTTCCAAACAGTTTGGCAGGGAAACGCCACAAAGGTGAGAACCAGTAAAGTATAAACCATTATTTCCCTCTTGTAAGTCACGAGCAGCGGACTGCCTATCTCCCATTTTAGCATCGGGGAGGGGAATGGCGTTTGGCCAGCGTTTTATTTTTTGAAAACAAGGTCTTCCTTGTGTACCCAAAAGTTGTTGATGTTCTTTTAATACGAGTGAATGCAGCTTGGAGTCTTCCAGGTTAGCAAGTTTGGGTTGGCGTTCTCCTCCAACAAAAGTAGTGAGCAGAACTTTATTCTCTGGTGCTCTTCCGGGAAATAATGTGCTTGAAAATAGGGTGCCTAGAATATTTCTTTTTTCCACTTCTGGAACGAGGAATCCAAAACCGTCTAAGGGATGATTCACTTTTGCTCGGTCGTATCCATGATAAACCAAAGAAAGGGGATGATGGGTGGCTTCTGCCAAAATAGGTAGAAGTTCTTTGCTAACTAAACCTTTCCATTCAATATCCAAGAGTTTACTTGCAGGCACAGCACATATCAACTGGTCAAAAGTTTCTTTAGTTTTCTGAGACCCTTTTGATTGGCTTGTGACTTTCCATTGGTTGTTCACTTTTTCTATCTTAATGGCCCTTGTCTTAAATTGTACGCACTCAGCGGGTAATAAACCTAAGATGCGGTTGGGCATTTCCTGCATACCGCTGGCAAAGGAAATTAATCTACTCTTGGATAAACGTTCGGGATTCTTTTTGGATTTTAACATTCCTCGAAAAAGAGAACCATGTTTCTGTTCGATTTCTTGGAGGGCGGGAAATGCATATTTTAAAGACAAGCTCTCGGGCTTGGCTGCATACACCCCAGAAAGAAATGGGTTTCCCGCAAAATCCAGGGCTTCTTTTCCTAAGCGTCGGGAGATAAATCCTGCCACGGATTCCTCATCCTCTTTACCTTTGGGTATAAAAGGTTCGAGCAGTAAACGCAATTTACCCAGGGGAGAGAGAAAGGGACTGGAGAAAAAAGAACCAAGGTTGTGGGGCAATGAGACGACTTTTCCTGATCGGACGATGAATCGAAGGCTTGCTTCTGGGTTGGCATCAATCGATCGGTCGAGCATACCGAGTTCTCCCAATATTCTGGCAACTTTTTGATGTCTTAGGCTGAGAGTGTTTGCCCCATAATCCAATAAATAACCATCGATTCTTTCGGATTGAAGCACGCCCCCGACAGTATCATTGGCTTCAAATAAGGTGACTTTATGGCCAGCTTGTTGGGACTGCCATGCCTGAACCAGTCCCGTCAGGCCACCACCAATAATACATGTCCTGGGCATTAAATTTTGAAGATTTGGATTAAGCTTGTCGCAAATGAATTGATTGAGAAAATAGACGAATTCATGGACGAAATCAAAAGCTGTTTGCAGGTAATTACAAACCCGAAGGATGCAAAACCTGGGGAATTTAGAGAAACTTTGGCTCGATTGGATATTTTATTGGTCCAAGAAAAAGAGAATATTCATCCTCGCCTGCGTCATTTTTTGGAAAAGAGAAGCTACCTAAAGGCGGTGACATGGATAGAGGGGGGATCTCCCGAGAAGGGAATTTGTGGGCAATGAGCCGAAGAGATAAAGGAGAGAGGAAAATTTCCACCGATTCGGATGTGGGTTTCGGATCGAATCCTTTCAGTTCTTTAGATGGAAGTGGTCTAGCTGAGGCATTGCCGGAATCTACCAAGGAAGTAAAAGTTACGGTTAAGATCGAGGAGCAAAGCTTAGGCAATGGAGAACGATTAGAGATAAGGCGGGAGAAATCCGGTAGAGGTGGGAAAACAGTTACAACGATTCGTGGCATACCTGCTGGGTTGGGCAAGAACAAGCGGGACCGATTGCTTAAACGTTTAAAAAATAGTTTAGGTACTGGAGGAACTTGGTCTGGTCAGGATATGGAACTGCAGGGAGACAGGCGTGCAGAAATTATGGAATGGATGCGAGCGATGGGATTTCGACCAGTACTTGCAGGCGGATAATTTTTTCTATCGATAAAAAAAGCCAAGGTATTTACACCTTGGCTTTTAAAGTTTTGAAAGAATCGAATTTTTCGGATCTGTTCTTCTCAATAATCAGCTAGCCGATTGTTTTTCTTCTTCGGTAGGCACGCTTTCGCTGGCCTGCTTAGTTTTTTCCTTAAAGTCATGATCCTCTAATGGTTCCTGACTCATTACATCTTGGATGTCTTGTTCCCAATCGTTCTTTGCTTTGCGAAACTCATTGACTCCCTTACCCAAGGAACGAAAGAGTTCAGGTACTTTCTTGGCTCCAAAGAGTAAAAGCACGATCAAAAAGATCAAAATAATTTCTCCCCCGCCAAAGTTTCCAATAAATGCGAGGGCGGGTGTGAATGATGTTGTCATGTATGTAAGGTAGTTTGGAGAGTTGGGCAGAGCAACTTTTTTGTATTAGATCTAAAGAGTTACAAATTAGAGGCCTAACTGGCGAAGAGCTTCAGGCTTAGGTTTGTTGACAGAACTCTGGTCGGCTTCGAAAAAGCCGTGTAATTGACGGATACGGGTAGGGTGACGCATCTTTCGCAAAGCCTTTGCCTCGATCTGACGAATTCTTTCCCGGGTAACTTTGAATTGGCGCCCCACTTCCTCAAGTGTCCGGCTGTACCCATCCTTCAATCCAAAACGTAGAGAGAGTACATTGCGTTCCCGTTCCGTTAATGAATCAAGCACATCAATAATCTTTTCCCTGAGCAGGGAATAGGCAGTCATGTCATAGGGGTTTTCTGCACCTTTGTCTTCGATAAAATCTCC
The DNA here is from genome assembly GCA_018607205.1 of Opitutales bacterium. Lineage (GTDB taxonomy): Bacteria > Verrucomicrobiota > Verrucomicrobiia > Opitutales > Seribacteraceae > Chordibacter > Chordibacter forsetii. Next base: position 22,296 of record JABBBW010000199.1, read on the forward strand.
AAAACTGGTATCATCACCATCTCCCACAGGACTTTGAAGTGAGATGGGTTGCTGGGCCATCTTCATGATTCCTTGAACCTTGTCGAGGGCTAGGCCCATTTCGTTAGCCACTTCTTCTGGGGTTGGTTCGTGTCCGAGTTCTTGGAGCAATTGTTTTTGTACCTGCATAACCTTGTTTAAGGTTTCAATCATGTGTACAGGTATACGAATGGTCCGGGCTTGATCTGCAATTGAACGGGTGATTGCTTGTCGAATCCACCAGGTTGCATAGGTAGAAAATTTGTAACCTCTGCGGTACTCAAATTTTTCAACTGCTTTCATTAAGCCCATATTTCCTTCCTGAATTAAGTCGAGAAAGGACAATCCGCGATTGGTATATTTTTTAGCAATTGAAATGACTAGGCGAAGGTTCGCTTCAACCATTTCTGTCTTGGCCTTATGAGCTTCACGCATGGAAAAGCGGATATCTTTGACCAATTGGATAAGTTCATCCGGTTCCATGTGAAACCTTACGCGGGCTTCGGAAACTTCTTTTTTGATCCGGTCCATCTTAATGCCCTTGCGTTTCAGTTTAACCGGGTCTTTCTTGCCAAGTTCCACATTGTGGACATTGCGGGTGATTGCTTTGAGTTCGGGACCAATTTCCTGCAAATAATCTTCGAAAACCTTTAATTTAAGACAGCATTTTTTAAAGATAGGCTCAAGTTCGGCTTCATACTTTTTAAACCGACCTAAGGCTCTTTTCTTTTGAGTGGGGTTGGGACCGCTAATAAAGCTGCTCCATGCATTTTCCAACTTTTGGGTCAAGTTCTGCAAGGCGTCTACCTGCTTGGCCAAAAGTTTGAAATAGGCCTCTCGGCTGTCGATTTTTTTATCGAGAACAACTCGGTCAAACCGTTCTTCCCTATCGATCAGTTTTTGACAGATTTCTAGGTGAAAGGAGGCGGTTAAAGAAACGGAGTAAATACGTTTGAGGGCAGCGATCTCTGCCACTTCAATACGTTTGGAAATTTCGACCTCCTCTTCACGAGAAAGCAAAGGAACTTGTCCCATTTGCTTAAGGTACATGCGAACGGGGTCGTCAAGCATGTCGCTTTGATTCGATCGGGCACTTTCATCCTCTTTTTCTTCTTTATTTTTCTTAAACTTTTCAACCTCAGCTGAGTCTAAAAGTTTAATTTCGAGGTTATTAAAAATGGAAATTACATTTTGTAACTCTTCGGGGTCGGTCGCAATTTCTGGGAGCGATTTATCGATGTCCTTAAAAGTAAGAAAGCCCTGTTCTCTGGATAAATGAATGAGGGTCCGAACTTTATCAGTAATTTCATTCTTAAGGGCGTGGGGTTCAGCTGTTTTGCTAACGGCTTTGGCTGCCTCTTTGGCAGAAACTTTCTTTTTGGAAGTGCCAGTGATGTCCTTAACTAAAGGTTTTGATGTTGCAGTAGATTTTGTTGCAACTGGTTTTGATTTAACGGAGCTGGAAGCCGCCACTTTGTTTCCTGCTGCTTTGGTTGAAGTTTTTTTTGTGGGAACTTTGGCCTTAGGCGTTTGTTTTTTAACTGGAGCTTTACTCTTCGTAGTTTTAGCAGGAGTTTTTACCACTTTCTTGGAAGTCGCTGCCTTAGCTTTCTGAGGAGACTTCTTGGCTGGCTTACTCTTGGTTGGAGAAGTCTTAGACTTCGCTTTAACAGATGGCTTCTTTGCTGATTTGGGAGTTGGCATTATCGAGGTGTATTGCTTACTAGTTATAAAATTCTAAAGGCGGTGGATTGGTTTTCTTTTGACGAATTGCTCGTAGTTCTTGGCTTAGTTGCTTAAGTTTTTGTGGATTGTCTTCAGCATTCTTTAACTGAGTGAAGATATTATCTTCCTGAAGCTTAAGGTGTCGGAGAAATAAAACAGAAACGCACTGCCGAGCCAAGCGTAACAATAAGCCCGGTTCGGATTGGTCGATCTCTTGAATGACCAAACGATAGAACAGGTCGCGTTCCTCATCGTCTTCCAATAACTCTTCGATTTGAGCACGGGTAGGGCAACTGCTTTCAGCAAGGGTTTCGGAGAGTATTTTAGCGAGAATTCGGCCGGAAATTGGACGCAGGTCAACCCACGACATGTCAAGCGTGTGGGCAAGAGGACTAGCGAGACGGTCATCATGCAAAAGGACGAACAATAGATCTTCTTCGACAATTGTCAAACGATCAGGTGTATTTGAAGGAAGTTCTTTGTCTTTTGTGGATTGACGGTATGCAGGAGTCCGGTTTTTGCGGAATTTTACAAAGTCACTCTTTAATGCGTCCATTGGTACTGCAAGCAACCTGGCAAGCTGTTCGAGGTATCCTTCAAGAGCAACTCTTGAATCAACTTCAATGAGGGATCCAAACATCCATTGACATACGGATTCTTTCTGCTTGGGAGTGGCGGTTTTTAAGTCAGGTATTTTTTGTCGAACCACATGCTCAACCATAGAGCGGGCATCATCTATGACTTGTTGCATCGCTTCCGTACCTCCTTTGATTAAAATTTGATCCGGGTCGCTTCCCTCTGGTAGTTCAGCAAAGCGGGCTTCCATACCGGCTTTGAGGAAAATGGAGACATAGGAAAGTGCGGCTTTCTGCCCGGCTGTATCACCATCTAATAGACAAACTACACCTTTGGGACGGGAACGGGAAAGAAGTAACGCCTGACTATCTTTAAAGGCTGTTCCCTGTGGTGCAACTACGGTGCGAAAGCCCATAGTCCAACAACGTATGGCATCCAATTGCCCCTCAACCATGATAAATTCTTTGTCTTCAGATATTTCTTTGTTGGCTAAGTGGAGATTGAACAAAAGATTACCCTTTTCAAAGATGGGAGTTTCAGGAGAATTTACATATTTGGGAGATTTACGATCCCCCCATTCAGGTGTTTGTGAAAGTTTACGAGCAGTAAAAGCACAAATACGCCCAATTTTATCGCTGATTGGGATCATTAATCTTCCACAAAAAACTCCGGGACCAATGCCTTTTCCCTTCCCATCTCGAAATAAGCCAGATTTTAAAAGCGTGGAAGTGGAGAATTTTTTAGCAGATAAAAATTTACCAAGGGCATAGGGGTCAGTCGGAGCATAACCAATACCAAACTCATTGGCTGTTTCCATAGAAAAGCCTCTTTCTTCAATCCAATATTTCCTAACACTTGCAGCATCCTCATTTTCATCCAATAATCTTTGATGAAACCAATCGGTGGTATATTTGTGCAATTCGTATAAATCCGCACGCAAGGAACGGGAAACAGTGGGTTTGCCTGAACTTCCGGAATCTTCTGCATAACGCAATGGGATTTGGAAGCGTTGAGCGAGCAATTCTAATGCCTCTGGAAATTCAAGGTTTTCAATTTTTTGAACGAAGGAAATCGCATCACCCCCTTCTCCAGAACTAAAACATTTAAAAAAACCTTTATCCGGGTGAACATAAAAGGATGGTGATTTTTCCTGGCTGAACGGACTAAGTCCAACCCAGCTTGCTCCACTTTTTTTAAGTTGAACATAGGGACTGATTACATCGTAGAGATCGATCCGTCCCTTGAGTTCATTTACGAAACCATCGGCAAGTCGGGGCATTAAGAATTACGGGGTAGGGTGAGGACAGCCAATCATCTTTAGGTTTAGAGGTCCTTTAGCTTGATCAGTTCGATTTCGGCTTGGCCGGCAATCGCACTGCTGACCGGGGCAATTTGGATAATTTTTCGATAAAGAATAGCTGCAGTTACAGGCATGTTTTCAACCATTTGATAACGACGAGCAAGTTCCCAAAGAATCTCTGTGGATTCAGGAAATAGATCCCGCACCTTTTCAAGCTCTTGCAGGTATCTCTTGCTGGGCAGTGTTTCACGGGCGATTCGTAAATAGTCCATACGCATATCCAGGTCAAACGGTTGGTGACGAATGGCTTCAAGAATTGTCATTTCTGCTTCGTTGGTTTCTCCCAATTGAAAGTGTGCTTGGGAACATAGGCGCCAAGCTGCTGCATCTTCAGGGTTTTTCTTAAGGGCATCACGGGCATGGAGAAGGGCGCTAGTGTAACCACCTTCTAAATAGGCATCTTGTCCTTTATTAAGTGAAGAGTCTGTAGCTCCTGAAGCATTGCCGGTTTGACCGACAGGCGCAGCAAATGCATCAGCTAAGCTCATAGCTTGTGCCTTTGGCGGATCTATCGTCTCTTCAACAGGGGTTGATTGGATTGGTTCGTCATCCGATATTGTGCGCAAGGCGGACAAAGAGGCATCAGGATTGCGGGGGGGGGGCAGTTTCGACTGACTTGTCACGATTGATTCCTTCCTAAATAAAGGGGTGGATCCTGCCAGCAAAGAAGAGGCGAGTTCGGTAACAGATTTTCCCCGAGCATCCATTCCCCGGGCGATAAAATCCGCAAGTCTTCTTTTCCTCAAAAGATTGGCCGCGAAGTTTGATAGGTTTGTACTCTCTAATACACCAGAGGCCGATTTCTCCAATGCCAGAATAATAGTCTCAGCATCCCCTTCATTATTTTCAGCTTTGGCCACCCTGAGTAAACCTAATAAGGGTTCCGTGGGAGAGGATTCGGTTCGACGGGAAGATTCGCCATACCAGTGTTTGGCTTGGGATAGCAGGTTTTTTTGCAGAAATAAATTACCCATAATCAAACAATCATCAGCACTGGCGTTTGCACTCGCTTTGGCAAATGCATTCAAGGCCTCAGTTGCTCTATCCTGATCGGCAAGCATTCGTGCATAGCGAAGCTGTGCGGGAGGGTCATCGGGTTGTGTTGAGAGGTATTGAGCGTAGCGTTCAATTGCAGAATCAAAATCTCGAGCCAAGTAATGGGCTTCCGCAACTTCTTTGGCCAACAAATTATCTGGATTTAAGGACAGGGCTTGTTCGAAGCGAAAGGCAGCTAGAGAAAATTGTTGAGTATCCATTAAGCAACGTGCCAATTGGATCATAACTTCGACAGAGGATGGATGTTTATCGATGAGGTTCCGAAGATGCTCGATGGCTTGTTCCGTTCGACCTTCAATTCTCATACTAATGACAGGACTAAGGTCAACGGGTGGAACCGCTGCTTGGATAGGTTTGGTGTTTGGACTGGTTTCTTCCGATTGTTCATCTCCTGAAGAACACCCCCATATGCCAAACGAAATTGACCCAAGGAGCGCTAGTGATAACCATATTCGGTAAATGAACATGCTTCGTTTTTTTCATAGGAATTGGAAACGTCAAGCCATGGTCTGCATTATCTTGCATTCCGTGAATCTATTTCTTTGTGCAGAAAGCCAAAGCGAAGCAGTAGATAACGATAAAAAAAATCATTCCCAAAGTAGTTCTGTATATTCAATAGGCCTTCAAAATAGGGACTTGCAGGCTTATTTTCAGGTGCTCGCCAAAGCGATTCCTCGAATAGAGAATGAAATGGGTTTGGAATTACGCCCGTATAATTTCCCTAAAATAGCCTTAAATTTTGATTCCAGTCTTGCCCCTGGACTTACAGTTCGTTCTGAATTAGTCATTGCGACCCTCAAATTCTTGGAATTGAGGGGTTTTACTAAAGAAGAGGTCCACCTCGTTACTTTTTATTTAGATAGGTTACAAGAAATAGAGTGGAGCGGGCGATTTAAAGGGTATGAATTAATTACCTCCCAATCTCCATCGTATTTCCATGTAGATTGGTTTCAGGATAGTCCTTTGCCTCCAGCGATGGGGGATCGGGCTCGTTTTTTCCTCCAATATCCACGCGACTCAGTGAATAGAAAATTAAAGGAGAGAAAAAGTCTTTTGCCTGGCTGTTTGTTTTTAAACAATTGTTATTGGATCAACTTATCCACGGCCAAAGATGATCCATTCCTGGGAATTGATGGAGCTGTATCGAATCTTACCCTTGGGGCATCCGGAAATACACAAAGGTTTAAAAAAGATTCCACCCTGGGACCTGCAATGTCAGCCGAAATTTTGGCAATTCCAGAAATTTGGGAAAAAAAACTCTTTTCCGTAATCGATTTAACTTCGGTTCAAATTGCTGGTGGTCCCGAATTTGATGCTGAATTTCTAGAAAGCGATGATTCCATAATCATCGGACAGAACCCTCTTTACC